>JACPVQ010000156.1 GCA_016191645.1 Candidatus Solibacter usitatus | reverse complement strand
GCCAAGGTGCGCAGCATTCATTACTACGGCGGAATGCCACTGGACGCGCGCACAGTCACAACAGATTTTGTCAGCCAGGAGGGCCTCTAATATGGCCACCATCGCCGCGCCGCCGCCGCCCAAGAAAGTCAATCGCATCGGTCTGGAGGTGCTTCCCTACAAGGGCGGCAAGACCACGCTCTGCGCAGGCTGCGGGCATAATTCCATTTCCGAGCGCATCATCGAAGTCTTCTATGAACTCGGCATCGAGCCGTGGAAGGTCGCCAAGATGTCCGGCATCGGCTGCTCCTCCAAGACTCCGGCCTACTTCCTCAATCAAGCGCACGGTTTCAACTCGGTGCACGGCCGCGCTCCTTCGGTCAGTACGGGCGCGCTGCTGGCCAACAAGAACCTCATCGGCGTCGTTGTCACCGGAGACGGCGATACGGCGTCCATCGGCATCGGGCAGTTCGTGCATATGCTGCGCCGCAATATCCCGTTGATGTACATCATCGAGAACAACGGCGTCTACGGTTTGACGAAGGGCCAGTTTTCGGCCACCGCCGACCGCGGCTCGAAACAGAAGACCGGCGTCATCAACGATATGCAGCCCATCGATTGCTGTCTGCTGGGGATTGAATTAGGGGCAACCATGGTCGCCCGGTCATTCTCCGGCGATAAGCGGCAGCTTACGTCGATTCTCAAGGCGTGCGTATCGCATCGCGGCTTGTCCGTGATTGACGTGATTTCGCCCTGTGTGACGTTCAACGATCACGAGGGATCCACGAAGAGTTATTCGTACGTGAAAGATCACGAAATCGCGCTGCACGAGATCGACTACGTTCCTTACTACGAAGAGATCTCCGTGGAGATTGAGGAAGGCGAATCGCGCGAAGTCCGTCTGCATGACGGTTCGCTGCTACGTCTGCGCAAGCTCAACCGCGATTACGATCCGACCAACAAGATGCAGGCCATCACCGCGCTGCACGACGCCGAAACCAAGGGCGAAGTGCTTACGGGCATTCTCTACACGGAGCAGGGCCGCGAGACCGTCCATGACATGTTGAACACGGTCGATGAGGCTCTGGGCACGCTGCCGCAATCGCGCACGCAACCCGGCCCCGAAGCGCTCGCGGCGATGATGGAAGAACTGCGTTAGTTTGCAGCTGTGCTGCCGTGTGGGGCAGGTCTCCAGACACCGCCTCCTTCCGTTTTCACGGCCGCACGGGATCTGGAGATCCCGTGGCAGGTCTGGAGACCTGCCCCACACAGCAGAAGGAGCTTTCAGAGGTAGTGGTAAAAGTTGGAGAAGCACCTTGAAAGTAGTTCTGGTCAGCCCGCGCAATCCGCTCAACATTGGCGCGGCCGCTCGCGCCATGAGCAATTTCGGTTTCTCCGAACTCCGCTTGGTCAATCCGTACAAGGTCGCGTTTAGAGAGGCGCGCTCCGCCGTGGGCGCGGCGCCGGTAATGGCCGCCGCTAAAGAGTTCTCTTGCGTCGCCGATGCCGTGGCCGATTGCACTCTCGTCGCCGGAACCACCACCGGCGCGCATCGCGAGATGCCGCAGGAACTGATCCCTCTCGACGCGGGCGTGAAACGATTACGAAATCACAAAGGCGAAGTCGCCCTGCTGTTTGGTTCGGAAAAGTTCGGCCTGTCCAACGATGACATGAGTCATTGCCACTGGCTGATGAGCATCCCGTCGCGCGGCGAGCATCGCTCCATGAACCTGGGGCAGGCGGTGGCCATCTGCCTGTATGAGATGACAAGAACCGCGCGCAAGCTCGTGCCCGTCATCTCCCCTAAACACGCATCCTCGGAGCAGGTGGAGGTGTTGCATCAACGGCTGGACGACATTCTCGGCAGGAGCGGCTACTACGACCATACCGGCGTTCTTGGTTCCGAGCGCCGCCTGCGCGCGCTGCTGAAGCGTATGAACCTTTCCGCGCGCGACGCCGCCGTTTGGCTCGGCATCTACCGCCAGATCCTGTGGAAGCTGAAGCAAAACTAGATACAATGGTTTCTCCCTGAAAGGAGCAATCATGGAATCCAAATCCGTTTCCCGCCGGTCTTTTCTTAATTCTTCTGCTGCCCCCGCCGCGGGTGTGGCAGCCTTCCAAATCATTCGCCCGGAATTGGTTCGAGGCCAAGGCAAAGCCAAACTCCGCGCCGGTCTCATTGGATGCGGCGGCCGCGGCCGTCAAGCCGTCGTCGACATGATGGACGGTTCCGAAAACACCGAACTCGTGGCCATGGCCGACATCTTCGAAGACAAACTGGAAGGCAATCTCACCTGGCTCAAGACGCAGCACGCCAAGCACGCCGCGCGCATCAAAGTGGATGCCGAGCATCGCTTCGTCGGTTTCGAAGCGTACAAGAAAATCATTACGTCTCCCGACGTCGATATCGTCATGCTCGCCACGCCTCCCGGCTACCGTCCCATGCATTTCGAGGCCGCCATCGAAGCGAAGAAGCATGTCTTCTGCGAAAAACCGTTCGGCACCGATCCTGTCGGCGTGCGCCGCTTCATGGCCGCGGCAAAGAAATCCGAAGAGCTCAAGCTTACAGTCATGTCCGGCGCGCAACGCCGTTTCGACTCGGCCTACATGCAAACCATCGACAAGATCAAGAACGGCGCAATCGGCGACATCACCGGATTGTACGCCTATTGGGTGGGCACTCCCGTAATTCAGCAGGCGAACGGCCGCAACGCAAGATGGGGTGACATGGAATGGGAGCATCGCAACTGGTATTCCTACGTCTGGATCTGCGGCGACCAGGTAGTGGAGCAGCATCTTCACAACATCGATGTCTGCAATTGGGTGATGGGCACGCATCCCGTCAAAGTGTGGGCGCAGGGCGGCCGCATCTGGCGTCCCAACGACGAGATGTACGGCAACATCTACGATCACCTTTCCGCCGACTTCGAATATGCCAACGGAGTCCGCATGTCCAGCTACTGCCGTCAGTATCCGGGGCAGACCTACCGCAACGTCAGCGAGTTGATCATCGGCTCGAAAGGCAGAAGCAAGGGCAACGATATGGGCCAGCGCAGCGGCAACCCGTACGTGAATGAGCATACGGCGCTGATGAACTCCATCCGCGGAGATGGGCCGTATATCAACCATGCGATGGCGGTCGCCGAAACCACCATGACTTGCATCATGGCCCGCGAAGCGGCGTACACCGGTGAAGAGATCACCTGGGACCGCATCATGAAATCGCAGCTCGATCTGCAGCCGAAGGAGTTCGGCTACAACACGAAGATCGAGATGACGCCCATTCCCATTCCCGGCAAATACAAACTGATCTAGATGCGACTTACCTGGCTTCTTGCTCTATCGCTTTCTGTGTGCGCACAGAATCCGCTCAACGATCCGGAAAACCCCGTCGCAGGCGATGTGGCCGCCATCGAAACCGGCCGCAAGACCTTCGTGAATAGTTGTGCCGCCTGCCACGGGGCGAACGGCGAAGGAGGACGCGGCCCCGCGTTGAAAGAGGGGCGCGTCATTCGCCGCTCCTCCGACTTTCAAATGTTCACCACCATTCGCAAGGGCGTTGCCGGAACCGATATGCCGGGTTCCAATCTGCCGGACGATCAACTCTGGCAGTTGGTGGCATTCGTGCGGTCGCTTGCGTCGCCTGCCGCCGAAACGCCCGTTTCCGGCGACTCGGTGAAGGGTGAGCGCGTGTACGCCGCCAACGGCTGTTCTGCTTGCCACATGATTTCGGGCCGCGGCGGATCCCTGGGTCCGGATTTGTCGAACGCGGGCGGCATGCGCAGCTACGATTACCTGCGCGAATCAGTCGTCAAGCCGGCAGAGCGGGTTTCCCAAGGGTACGCCAAAGTCGTGGTCAAGATGCGCGATGGGCGCAGCTTGGAAGGCACGGCGCGGAACTATTCCAACTACGATCTGCAGTTGCAATCGCGTGACGGCAAGTTGTATCTGCTCAACAGCTCCGATATTGCCGATGCCACCGTTTCCGTTCAAACATACATGCCGCTCGATTATGGAAAGAAGATCGCCCGCGACGATCTCATCAACCTTCTGGCGTTTCTCAGTAAGCAATCCGCCCGCCCCGTGGAGTTGAAAAAGAATTCCGATCTCCAGAGGAGAGGACGCTAATGCTGCTGCCAATCGTGGGCCTCTTCGTGAGTTTGCTGCACGCGCAGGTGCCGGACAAGCCCGTCACCTTTGACGACATCAAGGCCAGCCCCAACGCCGACTGGCTCACCTACGCCGGTGATTACAAGGGAACGCGCCACAGTCCGCTCTCCCGCATCAACGCGCAAAACGCGCGCAACCTGGTTCCCAAATGGACTTACCACATGGACACCAGCCGCAAGCTGGAAGTAAGCCCCATCGTCTACGGCGGCTTGATGTACGTGACGAATTCCAACGAGATTCATGCACTGGACGCGCGCACGGGCCGCCGCGTGTGGAGCTATCGCGACGATCGCTCCGAGATCAGCCGCGTGAATCGCGGCGCGGCGATCCTTGGTGATCGCGTATTTTTCGTCACCGGCGATTGCTACCTCATTGCTCTCCATCGCAAAACCGGCGCTGTGCTGTGGACAAAGAAGTATGCCGAGACGAAACGAGGATACTTTGCGACGCTTGCTCCGTTGGTGGTGAAGGACCGCGTGCTGGTAGGCGTGGGCGGCGGCGACACGGGCAATCGCGGATTCCTCGCTGCGTACTCCGCATCGACGGGAGAACAGCTTTGGCAGATTTACACCATCCCCGGACGCGGCGAGCCCGGCTCGGAAACGTGGAGCGAAAAACTGATCGATTGGGGCGGCGCCGATACGTGGCTCAGCGGAACCTACGATCCCGAACTCAATCTGGTCTACTGGACCACCGGCAATCCATGGCCCGATTTTTACGGCGGCGACCGGCGCGGCGACAATCTTTTTGCATGCTCCGTGATTGCCGTGAATCCCGACACCGGAAAGATGAAATGGTATTTCCAGTTCACTCCGCACGACACGCACGATTGGGACGCCCAAGGATGGCCGGTGTTGATCGATACGACCATCAATGGTGTGATGCGCAAGGCGCTGTTGCACGCCAATCGCAACGGGTTCTTCTATGTGGTGGACCGTGCGACGGGAGAATTCCTTCGCGCCACTCCGTTTGTCGACAAGCTCGATTGGGCCACGGGCGTCAATGCCAAAGGCCGTCCCATCGAAGTGCCGGGCAAAGACCCCACGCCCACCGGCAACAAAGCCTGCCCCGGCGTGCGAGGCGCGTCCAATTGGATGTCGCCTTCCTACAATCCGCAAACTGGGTTGTTCTACGTCGTCACGCTGGAGCAGTGCGATATTTACGTCTCTTCCGCCAAAGAGCCGGAGCCGATGAAAAACTTCGCCGGCGGCGGCGGGGAATTGATTCCCACGCAGCCCGGCAAGTTCTACTTGCGCGCGCTCGATCCGAAAACCGGCAAACGCGTGTGGGACTATCCGATGACAGGACCGGGAACCATGTGGGCGGGAACTGTTTCCACGGCTGGCGGCGTCGTGTTCTTCGGCGATGACGACGGTCATCTGGTCGCCGTGGATGCGAAGGACGGGCGTCACTTGTGGCATTACAACGCGGGCCAGGCGATGTTCGCATCGCCCATTACGTACGAAGTTGCCGGAAAGCAATATGTGACCATCGCGTCGCAAACGGACATTGTGACCTTCGGCCTATTCGAACCCGCCGCCAGCGTGCCCGTCTTACCCGGCTTGAAAAAACTGCAGTGATTTGTACTGGCTGTGTGGGGCATGTCTCCAGACTTGCCGCGGGATCTCCAGATCCCGCATGGCCGCGCAGCGGCCATCGTTCGCTGCGCGAACGGGTCGGGGTCTGGAGACCCCTCCGCAGATCTGGAGATCTGCCCTACATCCTCCTAGCGTTGTTTCTCGGCGGCTGTGCAACCCGGCCGCTGTCATTTGAATACACACGGCGCGATCTGCTCATCCCGCCCGGATACAAGCAGGGCAACCTTACACTGGGCAAGGCAAGACTCGGTTCGAATCGCGGAAACGAATGCGCGATTCGCAACGAGACCTTCGATTTGGCCTTCCGCAAGTCCACTGCAAAACTCCGCGCGGATGTCGGCGGCACCGGCGACCCGAACCGGGTCCCTATGTCAACGCTTACGGATATTTCGGGCTTTCGCGGCGAGCTTTTGCGCCTGGAATCGAACGGATGTCTTCGCTCCGGCGAATCCGCAACGCTGTTGACGCGGATGATCGACGCGCTTGCGCTCCCCTCTCGCGTGGCATTTCAACTGAAGCATGGAAGCAGCATCGATGCCGGATACACCGATGTGCGCGAGCCGTTTCGCATGAAGGTGGTCGCCCCCATTCGCGGTACGGCGAATCGCGGTTTTGAGACGGCTTGGTATCGCGTGGTTTCCGGACGTCTGGTCCTGGAGCGGGCGGAAAGCAGCGTGAACGGCGTCGTCACAATTCTCAGCGAGGCCGTGCTCGCCCGCGTCGAAGTGCCGCCGGAATCCCGCCACTACCGCCTCTTTTTTCTCACGCGCCGCACCATCAACGAACATGACATTCTGCTGCTGAGTTCCGCGTCCGTGACGGAGATGGAAGAGAACAGCAGGAAACTGGTGGCCAACGCCGACGTAGCGTGCAAGGCAATACCATCCTGCTACCCGGTTCCGCCAGGCAGCGCCGTATCCGCCGAGCTTCCCATCAAAGCAAACGGCGTCACCGTCTACATCCCACTCTCGGGAACGGTCAATGACGCTC
>JACPVQ010000155.1 GCA_016191645.1 Candidatus Solibacter usitatus | reverse complement strand
TGCGGCGCGTTTCATCACAATCCCAATTTACGCGTCGCTTTTGTAGCGGCCTATGTAACTGCGGTGGGAATCTTAGTCCCCCAACTCTTCCAATTCTTTGGGACTAGATCAAGCCTCGTCCTAGTGCGAAAACTAAGGGGATAGTACGGTGAGGCGTTAGGCCCTTTTACTTAGAACTAGAAGCGCCGAAAAGTGCGTATCTGATTGATTGTAAAAAGAAAACCGCTATTGTTTTTTCGCCGGCGGCTTTGCATCGGAATCGAAGCTAACCGTCGATTCGGTAGTTGAGATGGTGGACTGAGCGGTAAATTTGCGATAGTTCCGAAACTCCAATTCATTGCGCGCGCAACCCGGATTGCTCCGGAAGCAGGCCAGGTTCTCGGACTTTACGGGAAGAATGTAGGTCTTGTTGTCGATGCGCGCCGGGCCGTACTCAAGAATGGTCTCAGCCATGCTGACGGGAAAACTTCCGGGCAGTTCCATCGCTTCCATTTCCACACGCCGCACCATGTTGTCTTTTTTATCAATCCAAATAGCGCCGCGGTACTTGGGCTTGGTTTGCTGATCCCCAAACGCAAGCAGCCAGTGCGAGTTGGCTTTCTCCACGACAAAGTCATAGACCTCGGTTTCGGTACCGCCCAGTGAATCCATTCCGCGGCGTCTGAAATTTGCGTTCGTGGCGGGATGCATCACGTCCTGAAGAGTAGTTCCATACTCCCCTTCTGAGAAAGTTCCGCTTTCTTTGAGGGATTTCCATTCCACCTTCTTCGTATTTCTTTTGGCGTTGCGATACTCCTCACGTCCTTCGAAGTAGGCGACATCCACGGTGACAAAATCCTGCATAGCCCAATCGGCGCGGCGTGTGGGCGATTGATAGCGGCGAATCAATTGCTCGCACAGGAAGTTCGGCAGCTTCGACGTATACTCCAGCGCATTGATTTGAGCCTTCTCGATGAGGGTCAAGGGCCTGTCAGGCACGCGCACAGGTGCGTCTTCAGCCCGGGGAGCAGCGGCCGTCGAGCGCTCCCCCGGCTCCACAGGCGAGACAGGTGTTGGCGCGCCGATGGGAACGGCGATTGTTTCACACGGCGGTTTCTCCGGACGGTCTCCGGGGCGGCCCCTGCGAAGTCGCGGCGGCGCTCCTTCTTCATTTGGTACGCAGGATGGTTCCGCGCTTTGCTTCTTGGTTTCCGTCGCCGGCGTTTGGCCAAAAACGCCGCTGAGTAAGAGGAGCACTGAGAGGACAATCCGAACTGCCATGGTAATAGCATATGACGGGAGCGTAGACGGTGGGGTTGCAGGATAGCGTCTCTCATTGATACCTTCTAACAGGAGGATCTATGACCCGAGGCAAATTCCTGATGGCTGCCGCGATTCCGGCTGCCGGTCTGCTCGCTCAAAACGCGCCGCCCAAGACTCACCTTAAGGTGGGTGACGCCGCGCCTGACTTCACTCTTCCCTCGACTTCCGGAAAGCCCGTGAAGCTTTCCGACTACAAGGGGAAGAAGAATGTCATTCTGGCCTTCTTTCCCGCTGCCTTTACCGGTGGTTGAACAAAGGAAATGAAAGGATACCAGGCTGGTATCGCAAAGTTTGAAGGAATGGACACGCAGGTGTTCGGCGTGAGTACGGACAACACTCCAAGTCTCGGCGTGTTCGCGAAGCAGACGGAAGCCTCCTTCCCGCTGCTCAGCGATTTCGCCAAAAGAACCGTTGCCAAATCGTATGGCGTGTTGATGGAAGAGCGCGGCATCGCCAATCGCGCGACGTTTCTTGTCGATATGGAAGGCAAGATTGCCTACATCGAAGAAGGAAACACCGCTGTGGATATCAGCGGCGCGGAGATGGCTTGCAGCCGCATTAAGAAGCGGTAAGCGCCAAATTGGCGGATTGTGTCCAGGCCGTAAGCCGCGCCTTTGCCCGCGTTTTGTACAGTCGAAACTGATTTGCCGTGAGTTTCATCTCGCGGCAAATCTGTTCGCGTCCTTCATCATGTAAGTAGAAACGCGTCAAGATTTCGGAATCACGAGGCACCAGTTGCAGTAGACCTTGCCGCATCATGCGGCTCCTCTCGCTTTGACTCGCTTGTGCTTCGGGATTATCCAGCAGGCACGACAGATCGTCTGTGTGCCGGCCTGCGTCAATGTACTTCCGGCGACGAATCTGAACCAGGATCTTGCCCGCAACTTGCCGCCTGACTACAGCTTCGACAAACGCGCCCAAGGCCGCGGAATCTCGCAATCCACCACTCTGAATGCATTCCACAATGCCGATTAGCGCCTCATGAACCAGGTCCTCCGGATCTTGCTCACGAAGGTGCTTGCGAATACAAACGCGCACGACAATTTGCACTTTGCCGTACAGAATTTCGATGGCAGCGGGATCTCCAAGAATGATTCCAGGGACTAACCTGTCATCGACGCGGATGCTTGGCCAAGATGTAGTGATGAATACGCCTATCTCAGTAAGTGTGGGGCTAGGCGGTACTAAGTGCCTATAGGACTTTAGTACTATTTCTTGAATCACTTCACAATTAAATTGTTGTCTATCTTACTCCTGGAATCCACGCTCTAACCGCTTCCCGGTAGTTTTGGAACTTCGCGCCAAAGCGGCGCTGTAGCAAGCCGTCCTCCGCGCGAATGCGCATCTCCGTGCCGGCTGCATAAATGAATAAAGAAGACGCTCCCGCGATAGGGTTCGTCAACAACAGCACGTTCGCGCACAGTAAGCAGAACAATGCGGTAAATATGGGGTGCCTGACAATAGCGTAAGGGCCGGAGGTGATGAGCTTGTGATCCTCAGTGACCACCGCTTTGATTCTCCATTCCAATCCAAGATGACGCAAAGCCGCTTGCAGCAAGAGAACGGACACACATCCGAAAACAATAGACGAAACAAACCTGGGTGTGGAGGAATGCGGCATGGGAAAGGACCATGCAATCACAAAGGAAAGACCCTCCACCAGCAGGCCCGTCATGGACCGCGAATCGCGAATGGACGGCCTTTCCTCCTGAATTCCGCGGCTTTGCCGCTCCTTCCGCACACGCAGATGGTTCCAAGCCAGCAGCCCGGCGAAAAGAAGCCAATTCACAATCAGCGCCCACAAGGAAGCGATGCGAAGGGTATGCATAGGATAATTATGTCTGGTCATGAAAAACATTGTCGTCGTTGGCGGAGGATTGATCGGGTTGGGAACGGGCTACCGCATGCAGGAACAACATCCTGATTCCACGGTTACCGTGCTGGAAAAAGAAGAGGCCGTTGGCCGGCACCAAAGTGGGCACAACAGCGGCGTGCTGCACAGCGGGCTGTACTACAAACCCGGATCGCTGAAAGCGAAAATGGCCGTGCGTGGCATCCGGCAGATGATCGCTTTTTGCGAAGAGCATTCTATTGCCCACGAAGTTTGCGGCAAGTTGGTGGTTGCCGTTACAGCGGAAGAGATTCCACGATTGAAGGATCTGGAGAGCCGTGGCGCGCAAAATGGATTGAAGGGTTTGCAATGGATGAGGCCATCCGAGTACCGCGAGATTGAACCGAATGCCGGTGGAGTGGCTGCGTTGCGGGTGCCGGAGGAGGGAATTGCCGATTACAAGCGCGTCGCCGAGGCATTGGTGCGCGTGATTCAATCCCGCGGCGGCGCGGTGGTGACTTCCGCGCGAGCGGAGCGATTCCGGAAGACTTCATCGGGATGGGTGGTATCCACTGCGAAAGGGGAATACGAGGCGTCGTTCGTGATCAATTGCGCCGGCCTGCATTCGGATCGCGTGACTGAGTTGGCCGGGCAGCGCCGCGACGTGCGCATCGTGCCATTCCGAGGCGAATACTACAAACTCAAGCCGGGTCGCGAAGGATTGGTACGGCATCTCATCTATCCGGTGCCGGACCCGAAGTTTCCTTTTCTCGGCGTGCATTACACGCGTATGATTGGCGGCGGCGTAGAGTGCGGGCCGAATGCGGTGCTTGCCTACTCGCGGGAAGGCTATCGCAAAAGCGACTTCCGCGCGGGCGATTTGCTGGATGCATTGACGTATCCGGGTCTGTGGCGCTTTCTAGCGCGCTATCCGCGCATGTGCTGGGATGAAATACGGCGCAGCTATTCCAAGAAGCTATTCTGCGAATCGCTGCAACAATTGGTTCCTTGCATTCAAATGGATGACCTCATGGAGGGCGGCGCGGGCGTCCGCGCGCAGGCCATGACGCCGTCAGGTGATCTGGTGCAGGACTTTCATTTCGTTACAGGGCCGCGTATGCTGCACGTGGTCAACGCGCCCAGCCCGGGAGCAACGTGCTCGCTGGCGATTGGCGAAGAGATTGTTGCGAGGGCGGAAGCTTTTTTTGGCTGAACCCACTGCCACTCTCATAACTTGGCATGTGGGGCCGACCTCCAGGTCGGCGAGGGCCTCTGCTGGCAGTCATCGCGATCTTCGCGGCAGGCGGGATCTGGAGATCCCGCCGATCTGCGAAGCGGTCGCCGTGGGTGGGTTTTCGACCGTGCAGAGCAGCCTACAGCGCCGATCGATCTGCTTCGTTGAACTGGCCCGATAGACGCGGATCGCCGCCCGTCTCGGTAAGTATCGCCGCTAGCCGCTCCTGCATCCCCACCACAATCTTCTTCGTCTCCGGGTTTTTAATATGATCCACATACCGCACGCGCATCCGCGGCCCGATGCGCGCCTCCGCGATCAGGTTGTTGATCTGATCCGGATCCTTGCGGATGTCGTACAGCTCGGGAATATCCCACGCCCCCGGATAGTGCATCAGGCTATGCGTCTCCGACCGCAATCCGACAATGTTCGGCGTGTAAGGGAAATCCTGCTCCCAGGCGTACTGATAGAGGAAATCCTTCCGCCAGTTTGCGGGCACGCGGCCGGTTGCCGGACCCAGCAGCGATTGTCCCATCATCCCCACAGCGGGCTTCAATCCGGCCGCATCCAGGAACGTCGGCGCGATATCCAGATTGAGCGCCATCGCGTCCACTTTGCGCCCCTGCTTCCCGAACAATGCCGGACAATGAGCAAACAGCGGCACGCGGATGGACGCTTCGTACATGGCGCGTTTATCGATCAGCCCGTGCTCTCCCCACAGAAACCCGTTATCGCCCATATAGACAACCAGCGTGTCTTCCAGCAGCCCGCGCGACTCCAACTCCTTCATGATCTGCCCGACGCTCTCGTCGATTGCGATCAGACTCTGGCAGTAGCGGCGATAATGCACCTCCACCGCCTCGTCGCTGTCGATTGCTCCGTCCACGCCATGCCGCGTAGGTCTCCGCAGACGCACCCAATCGGGCCACTGCCGGTAGTACTCGTCCTTGTAAGGCATCGTCTTCGGGCGAGGCATGGCCAACCCTTCGAACAAACGCGTGTGCCGGTCCGGCGCGCGGAATGGCGCATGAACCGCCTTATGCGAAAGGTACACGCAGAACGGCTGCGACGCGTTATCGCGAATGAATTGCCGCGCCTCGCCGGTGAGGATGTCCGTCATGTTGCCCTGCGCCCGCAGCCGCGTTCCGTTGCGATTGATCTCCGGATTCTCGTATTCGCCTTGCCCGCGAAAACTGAGCCAGTGATCGAACCCCGCCTGCGGAGCATCGCTGACGCCGCCCATGTGCCACTTCCCGATGAACGCGGTTCGATATCCGCTTTCCCGCAGCAACTTTGGGAAAACCGGCAGCTTCGGATCGAGCGGCGAAAAGTTGTCCGAAATCCTGTGCTGGTGCATGTACAGGCTGGTCAGAATCGATGCCCGGCTGGGCGAACAAAGCGAACTCGTCACAAACGCGTTGCGAAAATGCACGCCGCTGTTAATCAGCCGGTCGAGATTCGGCGTGTGCCCTTTCAGCCACGGATGCCCCAACGCGCCCACAAAATCGTAACGATGATCGTCCGCCAGTATGTAAACGATGTTGCGCCGCCGCCCCTGCGCCTGCATCGCCAAAGGCCCCGTCGCCGTCTGCAAAAAAGTTCGTCGATTCATAAGACCTGGATTGTACTACTCCCTGAGCTACCACTCCTCCCTGAGCTACCACTCCTCCCTGAGCTACCACTCCTCCCTGAGCTACCACTCCTCCCTGAGCTACCACTCCTCCCTGAAACCTTTCAGACGCAAGGTGGGGCAGGTCTCCAGACCTGCGAGGCGATCTCCAGATCGCCTCCGGAAGTATTTGTATTCTCCAGAGGCAGGGTCTGGAGCCCGCCCCGCACATACATCGTTTGCACGCTTCCCCCCCTCGCATCGTCTACCCTGTAGCCTATGGCGGAGTTTCTCCTCAAGTACGCCGACGCGCGCGGTCAAATCAAAGAGCAGGTTGCCGAAGCGGATTCCGAAGCCGACCTGCGCGACCGGTTCCAGCAGCAAGGCTTCCTCATCTACTCCGTCAAGTCCACCAGCCGTTCCCTGGTGCCCGCGATTGTCCGCGGCTCCGGACGAAAGCGTGTCAACCTCGAAAAATTCCTTATCTTCAACCAGCAATTTCTCACTCTGGTTCGCGCCGGACTCCCAATTCTCAAATGTCTCGACCTGCTGGCCGATCGCCTCACCGACCCTAAGCTCTCCAAGCATATTCAAGTGGTTCGCGACGAAGTCCGCAACGGCGCATTGCTCTCCGACGCCTTCTCCGCCGCCGGCGTCTTCCCGCCCATTTACGTGACCTCTATCATGGCGGGCGAAAAATCCGGGGCTTTGATCGAAGTGCTGGAGCGTTACCTTGCCTACCAGCGCATGACTCTGGCCGTCCGCAAAAAGCTGGTGCTGGCTCTCATCTACCCTTGCGTGCTGTTAGTGCTCGTCTTCGGCCTGATCATTTTCATGATCACTTATGTAGTCCCGCAGTTCGCCACCCTGTACTCCGGCCTCGGTTCCAACCTGCCCGCCATCACGACGTTCCTCATCGCCTTCGGCACCGGTGCGCGCGATTACATCCTCCTCATCGCCGCCGTCCTCGTGGGTACTGTGGTTGGCGTTAGGCTGTGGGCCGGAAGCGAGTCGGGCAAGGAAACACTCGATCAGTGGAAACTGCGCACGCCAGTACTCGGCGTAATCTGGGTGAAGTATCAGGTCGCGCAGCTAGGCCGCGTCCTCAGCACGCTGCTTTTGGGAGGCATCCCACTGATGCAGGCTTTGGAAACGGCATTTACCTCGCTCGATTCCCGCCTCCTCCGCCGCTCCCTCGAGCAGGCCCGTCAACTGGTGAAGGAAGGCCAGCCGCTCTCCAAATCCCTCGATCAAAACAAAATCTTTCCCGCCCTCGCCATCGATATGATCGAAGTCGGCGAATCCACCGGCGCTCTCCCCGCCATGCTCAACAGCGTCGCCGAGTTCTACGAGGACGATGTCACTACGCAAATGACCGCCGCCCTCTCCCTCATCGAACCCGCCATCATGATCTTCATGGGCGGCTTCGTGGCCTTCGTCTTGATCTCACTCTACTTGCCCATCTTCTCGCTCTCCGACAGCTTCGGCGGCCATTGAGCTAATCCGGTTGGGGAATATCAGGCGCGAGCACGACATCGGTTGGATGCAAAACGACCAGCCCTGGGAATCGTTTGAAGTCTCGGACATTCAGCGTGAGGATTTGGTCCACACCATGGATGTACATGCTTGCGGCAAGGCGGGCGTCATGCACCTTCGTACCGCTTACGTTATGCTCCACAAGCAACGCCCGCCACCGGTCATGAACGTCCCTGCCGTCTGCCAGAAAATCGAATTCCTTCTCAAACTCCACCGCAATGGAATCCGTTTCATTGACGCTTAACCCGAAACCGTTATTGACCAAAGGACGCGTGCAAACGTTCCAAAACTCACCAAGCGTTTGGGTTGTGTAACACATGCGCGCACCCTTCGAACGAAGGACAGCTACGGCATGCCGAATCGATGCAAAGCCGGAGTTTTCAGTTTGGCTTAGACGGAGCAGTATGTTGCTATCCAGCAGACAAGCCGCGTCAGGCATTAATCGTGATCCCGAAAGATGCTTTCACGAGAAAGAGCCTCGTCTGGCAGGACTGGGATTTTATGCGAAAACTGCGCCATGCGGCCCAGAGCCCGTTCGAACTCCTCGAGGGTTTCACTCCTTCGCGCAGGTTCTGGACGAAAAGCCGCATCTCGCAGCAAATTGGCGGCGTAATCGGAAACGTTCACCCCTCTAGCCTGCGCCATGGAGGCCAGTTTGGCTTCCACTTCGGGAGGAACTGTTATTGTGATTGCCACAGCGATTCAATTCTGTATCTAAGTATAACCCATCTGATCTAAGGCGACTTGCTCTAATCCGGGCCTCCCAGGAAAGTAGAATCTCTATTTGCCTTATTATCAACAACTTCCATCCAGATTCCCGATTACCCCAGCGGTTCTGACACCCATAATGCAATAGAAAGTCCGCACACAAAGGAGTTCCGGCATCCCATCTCCGTTTTTGACAAAACGAACCCACGGATTTGAACAACTTAAGCATTATCAGCCACTTACAAAACGGGGCCGTTCCAGGAATTCGCTCTAAACGATCCGGTCCACGTCCACGTCAAAGGTAATAGCAGCACTATGGCAGCATCCGACCGTCCACGCATCAACGACCCGGCCTTCGAGGTCAGCCAGGCACGCAACGTCGCCGCGCGCTATCGCTGCGAGTTCGTCGATCTCAAGGAAGGCCGCATCGATCACGATCTCTTCCGAACCATTCCTGTCGATCTGATGTTCCGCTACAACTTCGTCCCCCTGCGGGCGGAAAACGGTACGCTGGAAATCGCCCTTGCCGATCCTAAGAACCTCAATCTGATCGACGAATTGGCCATTCTTCTCGAAAAGAAGCTCCACGTCAAAGTCGCCACGCTCTCGCAAATCTCGGAGTTGCTAAAGAAGACCGAACAGAGCCAGCGCGTCCTCGAAGAGGTCACCGAAACCTTCACGCTCGACGTCGTCGGAGACGAAGAGAATCAGGACGAAACGCTTTCCATGGATCGCTTGACGGCGGTCGATTCCGACATCGCTCCGGTCATCAAGCTCGTCGACACCACCATCTTCAACGCCCTCGAACGCCGCGCCTCGGACATCCACATCGAAACGCGCGATCAGGAAGTGGCCATCAAGTACCGCATCGACGGCGTGCTGCAATACGCCATGCCGCCCATCGCCAAGGAATGGCACTCAACTATTATTAGCCGCATCAAGGTCATGAGCGAGTTGGACATCGCCGAGCGCCGCGTCCCGCAGGACGGCCGTTTCCGCGTCCGCTACAAAACGCGCCTCATCGATTTCCGCGTCTCCATCATGCCCACCATCTATGGGGAAGACGCCGTACTGCGCGTGCTCGACAAAGAGTCGATGAGCGAGAAGTTCTCCAGTCTCAATCTCGACGTCGTCGGCTTTTCCGAGCACGACATCACCCGCTTCCGCCGCGCCATCAAAGAGCCCTACGGAATGGTGCTTGTCACCGGGCCCACCGGCTCCGGCAAAACCACCACTCTTTACGCCGCCCTCATGGAGATCAAGAACGACGAGGATAAAACCATCACCATCGAAGATCCGGTGGAATACCAGATCAAGGGCATCACGCAAATTCCCGTCAACGAAAAGAAGGGACTCACCTTCGCCCGCGGCTTACGTTCCATCCTCCGTCACGATCCTGACAAAGTCATGGTTGGCGAAATCCGCGATCAGGAAACCGCGCAAATCGCCATCAACGCCGCCCTTACAGGCCATTTGGTTTTCACCACCGTGCACGCCAACAACGTCATCGACGTACTCGGCCGCTTCCTCAACATGGGCGTCGAACCATACAATTTCGTCTCCTCGTTGAACTGTATCCTCGCGCAGCGCCTGGTGCGAGTGATTTGCGAGCACTGCAAGAAGCCGGTGGTTTATCCCGAAGAGCTGCTGGTGGAAAGCGGCCTCGATCTCGAGGAGTGGCGCAATGTCACCTTCTACGAAGGAACGGGCTGTTTTGAATGCGGCGGCACCGGTTACCGCGGCCGCACGGCGATTCATGAGTTGCTCGATTTGAGTGAGAAGATCCGCGAGATGATTCTCGAACGCCGTCCCGGGTCTGAAGTGAAACGCGTGGCGAAGGAAGAAGGAATGCGATTCCTTCGCGCCGCCGCGCTGGAAAAAGTGCAGATGGGTCTGACCACGTTGAAGGAAGTCAACAAAGTCACGTTCATTGAGGGGTAGATTCTTTTCGTGTCATTCATGCAGCAGTTACGCCACCTGGTCGATGAGCCGCCGCCGGAGTTTCTCTTCGAATTCTCCGATGCGGGCATCGCCTGGGCTCATCACGGCCGGTTCTGGCGGTTTGGCTTTGAGTCCCTGGAACCCGGCGTGCTATCCGCCACTCCGGTTCGCGACAATATTCTACTTCCGGAAAAACTGGAAGCCGCCGTGCGTAGCCTTGTGCCCGCCGTTCCCGGTTCGAAGCGCCGCAGACCCGCAGCCATCATTCTTCCCGATTACTGCGGACGCATTGCCGTTCTCGATTTTGATTCGTTCCCCAATGAGTGGCACGAGCAAATGGCCCTCGTGCGTTTCCGCGTCAAGAAGAGCGTTCCGTTCGACCTCGACTCCGCCAGCGTCAGTTTCCATGTGCAGCCGCACCCCGGCGGCGGCAAGCGCCGCGATGTTGTCGTGGCCGTGGTATCGCTGGACATTCTCGCTCGTTACGAAGCGGCCGTTCGCGTTGCCGGCTTGCAGCCCGGTCTTGTCACCATCTCCGCTCTCAGCGCGCTGCACCTGCTCGATTCTCCCGGCCTCGATGTCACGGCGAAAATCAGCGGCCGCGTTCTCAGCATCGCCGTGACGGAACACAACATGCTGCGTTTGTTCCGCTGCGTCGAATTGGATACGGTCACTCCGGAAGAAATCGGCGCCGTGCTCTATCCTACTTTTGCCTACGTCGAGGACGAATTCAAGAAACGTCCGGCGCGGTTGTTGCTGTGCGGTTTTGGCGACATGGTTCCGGACGCCTCGCGCATTCTCGGCGCGGAGATGCAGGTTCAGGTGGAACCGCTGCGCTCTCATCTCGGCCTTCCCGGTCCTTACAACGCCGGCCTTCTCGGCTATGTCCGCTCCACCGGCATCGATTTGGGAGCCGTCGCATGATCCGCGTCAATATCAACCTGTCGAACGAACCGTTCCGCAAGGACAGGCACTGGATTGCCGCCTCCGTCGCGCTGAGCCTGGCGCTGATCGCAACGCTGGGTATCCTCGTTTCCTTTGCCGTCGCGGGGCGTGGGGAAGCCGCCGCCGAACGCATCGAAATGGATCGCGAATCGAAATTGATGTCCGCCTTGACCGCCGAACAAAGTCGTCTCGAAACCGTACTCCGTCAACAGGAGAACGGAGAGGTCATCGAGCGCAGCGTCTTTCTCAATCAATTGCTGCGCCGCAAATCGATTTCGTGGACAAAGATCTTCGCCGACCTCGAAGAGGTCATGCCGCACAACGTCCGCCTCATTCAAGTGCGCCCGCAGGTGAACGCGCAGAATGAGGTCTATCTCGAAATGGTGGTCGGCTCGCAATCGCCGGAGCCCGTCATCGACATGCTGATGCGCCTGGAAGGTTCGCCGGAATTTGGCGCCACCCATATGGCCAACTGGTTGCCGCCCTCGCAATCGGAACCGCTCTATCGCTACCGGATCAATGTGAACTATGCCCAGAAGCTCTAAGCTCAGCGCGCTCAAACGGTCTCTGTTGAAGGTCCCGCTGCCGGTGGTGAAACCGTCCCTTCAGGACCCGCGCCTCACCGCGCGCATCGTCATTGGACTTCTTCTGCTTGCCAACATCGCCGCCGCCCTCTTTGCCTTCCGTCCGTGGGCCGACTCCCAGGCCAGTCTGGAAACCCAACTCGCCTCGCTGCGAAAGCAGCAGGTGCAGACGAAGGCCCGCATCGAACAACTGAAAGCTCTCGTGAAGAAATCCGAACAGGCGCGCAAGGAAGGCGATCAGTTCCTGGCCAAATACTTCATCGGCCGCCGCACCGCCGCTTCCACGCTGGTTGGCGAATTGACCCGCATGGCAAAGAGTTCGGGTATCAAACCGAAAGAGCACTCGTTCGCATTTGAACAGGTGGAAGGAAGCGACACTATGGCGATGATGACCATCACCGCCAACTACGAAGGCTCCTACGCCGATCTCGTGCAATACGCCAACAAGCTGGATCGATCCGAATATTTTTTCATCGTTGAAAGTCTCGCCGCATCGCCTCAGCAAGGTGCGCAAGGGCTGCTCAACGTTGGCTTGAAGGTGAATGTTTTCGTGCGTGACGACAGCGGCCAGCCCATCAAGCTGGCCTCCGCTGACCAGAAAGCGGGCCAGCCATGAAAATCGGCGCGGAGCGCAACAAAGTCATCGCACTCGCTGTCCTCTTGTTGGTGGCCGCTTACTCCATCTACACCAACGTGCTTTCCGATTCCACGCCACCCGCCGCGAGCCAGCCAACTGTGAAACCGGCAGCAGCAGTCGTTTCTCTGCCGCAACCGCCTTCCGCTTCCGAGCGGCAGGCCGATCAGCGCAGTCAGCAGCGCAAGCAATTCTTCGCCGGGCGTCAATCCGTGGGTGAGTATCGCCCCATCTTGAAAGCCGCGCGCCCCGAAGACCGGCCGGATCCCATGAAAGTGGATCCCACTCTACGTCTGGACATTCTGGCCAAGCTGCAAACCGTGACGTTGCAAGGCGGTCAACGAACTCTCTTTGATTTCGGCTTGCCTCCCGCGCCGAAACCCGTGAAGCCAGATCCAAAGATTCAGGTCGGCCCCAAAAAGCCGGACCCGGGTGGAGCAGTGGCAGAAGTGAAACCCGCCGCGCCCGTGAAGCCTGCCGATCCTCCCAAGCCGCCCATCCCGTTGAAGTTCTTCGGCTACACTGCACCGAAAACAGGCGGCCTGAAGCGCGCATTCTTCCTCGAAGGCGAAGATATTCATGTCGGCCGCGAAGGCGATCTCATCAAGAGCCGTTATAAGGTGGTGCGCATCGGCGTAAACTCGGTAGTGATGGAGGACACGCAGTACAAGAACGAGCAAACCTTGCCCCTGGAGGAACCTCCAGTCAATGGCTAACGACAATTCTTTGGCTGTCGCTTTACCGTCTTGGTTGCGGCTGTGCTGCTGTGTGGGGCAGATCTCCAGATCTGCAGCGGGGTCTCCAGACCCCGCATGGCCTCGCCGCGAGGCCATCGGCCGCGCAGCGGCCGCCCCAACAAACGCGGTCTCCAGACCGCCTTGCAGAACTGGAGGCCCCCACAGCCGAATCCCGGTCTCCCCATCCCGCCGCAATCAATCCGGCTTCATGCTCCTCTTCGTCTTCCTGCTCGGCGCAATCGCCGCCATCAGTCTCTACATCGAACTTCCCAAAGCCGCCTTCGAAGCCCAGCGCAGCCGCGAAGAGCTCCTCATCGAGCGCGGCATGGAATACCGCCGCGGCATCCAACTCTACTTCCGCAAGGAAAAGAAGTATCCGCCGAATCTCGATGCCCTGGAAAAAACCTCCGAACGCCGTTATCTCCGCCGCCGCTACTTGGACCCGATGACCGGCAAAGACGAATGGCGCGTGATCAATATCGGTCCGAATGGCGAGTTCACCAACTCGCTGGTCCACAAGCAAGCGAATCCCCTGGAGAAGAAGGACACGTTCAACAGCACTTACCTCACAGAAACCGCCGGACTCGGTCAAACCCCCACCAACGCCGGACCCGGTGCCGTAACTGTGGCGAATCGCATGCGCCCCAGCGATCAGGTGGGCGCGCCCGGCCAAGGCCCGGGCCAAGGTCAGGAGATGACGCCAGGATTTCAGGGCACACCCGGCATGCAGCCGCAGCAGCAGTTCCCGGGTCCTGTCGACTACAGCCGCATGACCGGATCGCAACCCGTCTACGGCCAGCCGGGATTCCCGCAACAGCAACCAGGTTTTCCGCAACAGCAGCAGGGCTTCCCTCAGATGCAACCCGGTTTCCCCCAACAGCAGCAGGGATTTCCGCAGCAGCAACCCGGATTCGCCGGCTTCCCGCAAACCGGCGGCGTCTCCCCCTTCGGCGCGCCGGCTTCTCCCTTCGCAACGCGACCTCCCACCGGCGCTCCCACGTTTGGCATGCCGGGAACCATCCCGTCCAGTTCGCAAACCGGCGGCGTAGTTCCGCAACAAGGCTTTGGCGGATTCCCCGGCCAGTTCCAGCAGCCGCAACAGCAGCAGCCTCAATATAATCCCGGATTCGGCCAAACGCCCCTCACCACGAATCCTCAAGTCGCCAACCAGATCATGACCATGATCATGCAGCCGCGTCCGGCGGGCGGCGCAGTCTCCGGATCGGGCGCTCCCGGATCATCCGCCTTCGGCACTCCCGGCACGGGCGGATTGGGTGGCGGCATTGTGGGCGGCATCGCCGGTGTTGCCAGCAAGTTTGAGGCGGAAGGCATCAAGGTCATCAACGAGCGCACCAAGTACAACGAGTGGGAATTCCTCTACGACTATAAGAAGGAAGTCCTTGGACAGGCCGCGGCCGGTGGAACCCGCGGGCCTCAGACCAATGCGCCTGGAACCGGCGCGCCTCAACAGCAGGGCGGTTTCGGAACGGGCTCCGGCTTCGGGACTCAGGGGTTTGGGAACCAGTCCCCCATGGGCAACCAAACATCCCCCACTATTCGCAAGCCCTAAGCCGGGTAGAATAGATGGAAGTGGACCCCGCACCGGCACATTCTACGCCCAGCCCCGTTTGGCAGCGCGTGCAGTTGGCCCGCCATCCGAAACGGCCTCATACCCTCGATTACATCGGCCATCTCATCACCGATTTCCAGGAGCTGCATGGCGACCGCGCCTTCGGCGACGACGCCGCCATCGTCTGCGGCATGGGCAACATGGATGGCAGCCCGCTCATGATCATCGGACAGCAAAAGGGCCGCGATACCAAGCAGAAGCTCATCCGCAACTTCGGCATGCCAAAGCCGGAAGGCTATCGCAAAGCGATGCGCCTGATGAACCTCGCCGCGAAGTTCAGCCGCCCCATTGTCACCTTGCTCGATACGCCCGGAGCCTATCCGGGCATCGACGCCGAAGAGCGCGGCCAGGCTCAGGCCATCGCGCTCAACCTCCGCGAAATGGCTCGCCTCGGCGTTCCCGTCATTGTCGTGGTCATCGGCGAAGGCGGCAGCGGCGGCGCCCTCGCCATGGGAGTGGGCAATCGCGTCTACATGTTGGAAAACGCCGTCTACAGCGTCATCTCGCCGGAAAGCTGCGCCGCCATCATCTATCGCGATGCGGGCAAAGCGGAGATGGCCGCCAACGCGCTCAAACTGACCGCGCCGGATTTGCAGGGCCTCGGACTCATCGACGGCATCATTCCGGAGCCGCCCGGCGGCGCGCACGAAAGTCCACAGCAGGCGGCGGAACTGCTGCGCGTGGCCATCCGCGGCGCGCTCGCCGAAATGAGCCACATGTCGCCGCAGCAGCTTATCGAAGAACGCTATGAGAAGTTCCGCAAGATGGGCGGCTTCTTCGAGGAAGGCGTCGAATGAAACGGACGGGTCTCTGGATCTTCCTGGGCGCGGTAGTCTTCATCGCGCTGGTGGTCTATTCGACAATGGGCATGCGCCAGTTCCGCTATGAGGTGTGCATCGAATTCAACGGCCGCCAGAATTGCCGCACAGCCGCCGGAGAGACCGAAGCGAGAGCCCGCCGCGCGGCAATCGACAACGCCTGCGCCATGATCGCCTCTGGCGTCGGCGACTCCATCGCCTGCCAGAACAAACCTCCCATCAGCGAAAAACGCCTTCAGTAGTTAACCTACCGGAAGAACACGTAAGAGAACCCCGCTCCGGCCACCGACATCGACAAGCCCCATGCCATCAGTTTCAGGAACAGGTTCCGCGCCTCCTGCGGATCAGTCACTCCGGCCAGGCACAACGCGCCGATCGTGGATAGCGGCGATACGTCCACCAAATGCCCGCCCACGTTCATCGCCGATGCAATGGCAAACGCGTCCCCGCCTCCCAGTTTCTCGATCAGCGAAGGAATCACCGGTAGAAACGCAGGCAGCACGACGCCCGACGTGCTGCTATACACCGACACCAATCCCGTCACAAACGCCACCACCGCCGTCGCCGTGCCCGGCGTCGAGATGCGCGCGATGAGACTCGCGAACAGTTCGATCCCTTGCGTCTTCTCCAACAACGAGATCAGCACGGTCACGCCGCACACCATCACCAAAGTGTTCCACGGCATCTTGCGAATCGCTTCTCCGTCGTCGCAGGCTTTCAACACCGCCAGCAGCGCCGCACCGGCGAACGCCGCCATCCCGATGTTTGCCTTACCCACAACCACCGCAAGCACCAGTCCCGCAATCACAGCGATCGTAATCCATTGGTTGCGTTGGAACGGCTCCGCCTCTTCCGGCTCCGCCGCGCTGCTCTTGCGCGCAAACAACTTCCAGCCGCCGAACAAAAGATATCCCGCAAACGCCAACGCCGCGTGCGCCGCAAAGTTGTTCCACCAGTTCGTCCATTCGTATCCGCGCAGTCCGATGCGGTCCATCAATCCATTCACGATGATTCCCGTGGGCGCAAACGGCGACAGCGATCCGGAGTTCGCCCCGTTCCCCACCATGATCGCCATCAGGAATGGCGAGATGTTCGTGCGTCGCGCCGCCGCCATCGCCGCCGGAGCCAGTAGCGCAGCGGTCGCAATGTTACCCGGCCCAATCGTTGCCAGCGCCGATGCGAAGCAAAAGAACATCACCGGCAGCAGCCCCGCGTTGCCGCGGCACAGCCGTACCAGGTGCTTCGCAATCGACCCGAGCGTTCCATTCACCTGCGCCTGCGAGAACAGCAGCGTCACGCCCGCCAGTGTCAGAAACAGGTCCGCCGGAAAACCGCCCGCCACGGTTTTGACCGGCATTCCGCCCAGGTAGACGCCGATGATCCACGCGAAGACAATCGCCAGCACGCCCACGTTCAACTGCGTGAAGCAGCTCAAGGCAATCGCGATCAATAATGCGATTACGGAAATGACGGCCAGGTTCATGATGGAAGAAGCCTCGCCAGCAGCACGGCCGGGTGAACCGCTTTCCGTTGCGCGAAGTCTTCCACCTGATGGCGGCAGGACGTTCCCGAAGCCACCAGCACTTGATCGGAACGCATCGCGCGCGCGGCAGGCAGCAGCTTGCGTTCGCCGATCGCGCGCGAGACGTCATAGCGTCGCTTCATGTATCCGAACGAGCCCGCCATTCCGCAACAACCCGCATCCAGTTCGTTGATCTTCGCTCCAGGAATGCGCAGCAGCAGGCTCTTCGTCTTTGGCAGCAGTCCCATCGACTTCTGATGACAATGCCCGTGCAACAGAATCTCATCAGGCCAAGGCCGCAATTGCAGACGGTCCGCGCAGCGTTCCTCGACGTACTCTTCCCATAGGAAACACTGACGTGCAACAGCCAGCGCCCTTTCCCGCTCTTCACCACGAAGCAGCGCGGGCGCGTCTTCCTTCATCGCCGAAAGACAACTCGGCTCGCAGAAGAGAATGGGCTCGCCTCGCAATGCAAGGGCATGCAACAACTCCGTGTTCCGTTCCGCCTGTTTCCGCGCATCCGCCAGCAGCCCTTGCGAAATGAGCGGCCGGCCGCAGCAGACATTCGGAGCCAGCGCACACGGGACGCCCGCCGCCGTCAGCACGTGCAACGCCGCTTCGCCGATCTCCGGATCGTAGTAGTTGGTGAACGTATCCACGAACAAATGCGCTTCCGCGTTTGCCGGTTGCGATCTCCTCCGTGCTCGCAAAGTCTTGCCCGTCCATCGCGGCAGCAGGCGTCGCGAATCCATGCCCACCAGCTGTTCGTTGATCCATCTTGCCGGTAAGGAATGCACCACCCAATTCGACACCGGGGCCAACGCGCTTCCAATCTTCGCCAGCCGCTCCGCATTCCCCAGGACCTTTGCTTCCAGCGGTGTTCCATGCTGCGAATAGTAGTCAGCCAGAAACTCGCTCTTGAATCGCGCCACATCCACGCCCACCGGACACTCCGATTTGCAGGCGCGGCATTCCAGGCACAGATCGAGCGTCTCCTTCACGCCTTCCCCATCCGCCTTCCCCGCCATCAGCATCCGCAGCGCGTTCGCGCGCCCGCGCGTGCTGTGCATCTCATCGCGCGTGGCCATGTACGATGGGCACATCGTCCCTTCCAGCTTCTTCCGGCACGCGCCCACTCCGCTGCACATCTCCACCGCGCCGCTCATTCCGCCATGCTCCGAGTAATCGAAATAGGTGAATGCATTCGCAGTCTGATACCCCGGACCAAAACGCAAGTTGGCCGTCAACGGCGGCGAATCGACAATCTTGCCTGGATTCAGAATCGCTTGTGGATCGAATGTCCGCTTGATTTCGCGAAAGGCTTCGTACAGCTGGTCGCCGAACATCTGCCGCATAAACGGGCTGCGCACGTAACCATCGCCATGTTCTCCCGATAGCGCGCCGCCGAACTCCAGCACCAGCTTCGCGCTCTCCGTGGCGATCGATTCGAACTTCTTCACGCCGTCCGCTGTTTTGAGATTCACCACGGGCCGCACATGCAGGCAACCCACGGAGGCGTGCGCGTAAACTCCCGCATCGGTTCCGTGCGCGCGAATCATCTTCAGAAAGCGGTCGATGTATTCGCGCAGCCGCTCCGGCGCAACCGCCGTGTCCTCCACAAACGACGCCGATTTCGCATCGCCCTTCATCGCCATCGACAATCCCAGCGACGCCTCTCGCAGGCTCCAGATGCGCGCTTGCGTGGCCAGTTCCATCGCGTGGAAGAACTTCGCTTTGTACCCCGCGGCCAGGACGTCGCGCTCCGCCGCCTCCATGCGCGGACGCAGATCCTCCGCTTGCTCGGCGTAGAACTCCACGCACAGCAGCGCTCCGGGATCGCCCTGCAGAAACACGCGGCGAATACTCTCGAACGCCGGGTTCTGTTTGGTGTGGTCCAGGATGAACTTGTCCATCACCTCGATTGCCGAAGGGCCGTGTTTCAGGATGACCGGCGTCGCCCCCAACGCGTCCAATAGATCATCGAATTCAATGGTCAATACGGACTTGTGTTTGGGCAGCGGCACCAGCTTCACCTTCGCTTCCAACACAACTCCTAATGTGCCTTCCGACCCCACCATCATCCGCGTCATGTCGAAGGCGCGGTCCGGCTTTACAAACTCATCCAGGTTGTATCCGCCGACGCGACGCAGAACCTTTGGGTACCGTCGCTCCACCTCCTCGGCGCATTCCACGCCCAAACGCCGCACCGTGCGATAGCATTCGCCCTCCAGCGTTTGTTCCGCACACTTCGCTTCTAGTTCCGGCGGCGTCAACGGACGGAAATGTACCATCGATCCGTCCGAGAGAATCACCTTCTGCTCCATAACGTGATCGATAGTCTTGCCGTACAACACCGAGCGCGCTCCCGCGGAGTTGTTCGCCATCATGCCGCCGATGGTTGCGCGGCTGGCCGTGGAGATATCGGGGGCAAACCGCAGTCCATGCGCCTTGAGCTGCGCGTTCAATTCGTCCAGCACAATGCCGGGTTCGACAACCGCCCAACGCTCCGCTGCGTTCACTTCAATTAGACGGTTCACGTACTTCGATAGGTCGACCTGCAATCCTTCGCCGATCGCCTGCCCCGCTTGCGACGTTCCGCCGCCGCGCATCGTGATTGGACAGCCCATCTCCACGCAAATCCGGATGATCTCGATGACATCGTTCTGCGAGCGTGGAATCACAACGCCTATTGGCTGAATCTGATAGACGCTCGCATCGGTGGAATACAATGCGCGCGTGATCTCATCGAAGCGGACTTCGCTCTTCGTGCGCGTTTCCAGAGCGCGCCGCAGCTTCTCGCCGTCGACGTTCATCGAGCGAGCAACCCTTCCCGCAGCCGCTGCAATCCCTTTTCCAGCGTTGCGCCTCCGCTGGCAAAGGAAACGCGCAGCGTCCCCTCGCCGCTTGGCCCATATGCCGATCCATGCGCAACCACAACGCCGTGATCGCGCATCAGCCGCCTGCGGATTTCAATGGAAGGCTGCTCTAATCCGCGCGCGTCCACCATGGCAAAGAATCCGCCTTCCGGATCCAGAACCGGACAACCAGGGATTCCGTCCAATACCTGCCGCAGCCTCTGAAGCCTCTGCGCATACTCGGCCCGCATCGCCGACACGCACTCCTGCGGTCCGCGCAGCGCTTCCGCCGCGGCATCCTGCACAAACGTCGCGGGCCCGCGGCTCGATTGCTGCAACACCAGGAACATCGCTTGCGTGATCGCGGCCGGCGCTGCGCAATAGCCGATGCGCCAACCTGTCATGGCGTAGGTCTTCGAAAAGCTGTTGATGTAAATCGTGCGCTCACGCAGCTCCGGCGAAATGGAGATCGGCGAAACATGCTCATGCGGCCCGTAGGTAATCGCCTCGTAGATCTCATCGCTCAACAAGACGAGCCCGCGGCGCAAAACGACTTCCGCGATGGCCTCCAGTTCGCGCCGCGTGAACACAGTGCCAACGGGATTCCACGGCGTGTTCAACAGCAGCGCGCGCGTATTCGGCGTGCAAGACGCATCCAGCGCCGCCGCATGCAAAGTGAAGCGGCCGTTCTCAATGGAGCAGGGAACCGCCTTTGCCACGCCACCCGCCAGCGCAATGGGCGATTGGTAGGCATCGTAGATCGGATCGGGAAGCAGCACTTCCTGCCCGGGCTCAAGAATCGCCGTCAGCGCCGCCCAGATGCCGAACGTCGCTCCGGTCGTAACCAGCACCTCCGTCCCCGCATCGTAGTGCAGCTTGTCCGCAATCGCCTGGCGCAACGGCATCTCACCGCGATTGTCGGGATATCCCGTCCTTCCGTTTCGCAGCGCGCGCTCCGCGGCGTCGACAATGTGCGCGGGAGTCTTGAAATCCGGCTCGCCGCGCATCAGCGAAACCAACTCGCGTCCTTCCGCTTGCAGTTGCCGCACCTCAGCCAGTATGGAATTCACCGCCGTGGGACGCAGGGAATCGACGCGGCTGGAAAGGCGGACCGTCATGGAGGAAACCAGGATTCATCGTACCAATCCCAAGGTGGGCTGATAAGCTAGTAAGCAGTCGTATGAAGAAGCTATTGTGCCTCGCTACGCTCTATTGCGCCCTCACCGGATTTGCGCAGCAAAACCCCGCCGAACCGACCATCCGCATCACCGTAAACCTGGTGCAGGTGGACGCCGTCGTTACCGATTCCAAAGGCAAGCTGATCGGCGACCTGAAAGCGAGCGATTTCGAAATCCTGCAGGATGGCAAGCCGCAGAAGATTCAGAGCTTCTCCTATGTCCGCACCGGGCCCGATGCGCTGGCGGCCGGTGCCGTCAAGCAGCCTGTTAAACGAGCCAAGAACGCGCCGCCGCCGCCACCCAGCAAGGTGGACCCGCGCAAGATCCGCCGCACCGTTGCGATTGTCGTCGATGATTTAAGCCTTTCCTGGGAAAGCATGGCGCAAGCGCAGCAGGCGATGAAGAAGTTCATTGAGCAGAAAGTCCAACCCGGCGATCTGGTCGCCATCGTGCGTACCGGCGCGGGCATGGGCGCATTGCAGAGTTTCACAACCGACAAGACGCAGATGCTGGCCGCCGTGGCCCGTGTGAAATGGAATCCTCTGGGGCGCGGCCGGGTCAGTGCATTTGGAGGCTCCGACGACGAAGACGAAGGCGCTGCGGCGATTGACGATTTCCGTGACCGCATCTATTCCGTGGGAACGCTGGGGGCCATCAACTACGTCGTCAACGGATTGAAGGATCTGCCCGGCCGCAAGTCGGTGGTTGTAGTTTCCGACGGCATGCGCATCTTCGATGCCAGCGGCAATTCGGATCGCGTTCTGGATACCATGCGCCGTTTGACCGATCTGGCGAATCGCGCCTCCGTTGTCATCTACACCCTTGATGCCCGCGGGCTTCCGACGCTGAACATCGGCGCGGCGGAGCGCGGACCAAGATCGTCCAATCCAATGGCGATGAGCGAAGCGATGAACCGCCGCAAAGACGAATACTTCGAGTCGCAAAACGGATTGAATTACCTGGCCGCCGAAACGGGGGGAATCTTCTTTCACGATTCCAACGATCTCGCCGGAAGCCTGGGAAAGGTTCTGGAAGATCAAAGCGGATACTATCTGCTCGGCTATTCCCCGTCCGGCGAAACGTTCAACCGCAAATTTCACAAGATTCAGGTCCGGTTGAAGAAACCCGGCTACAAGATCCGCTCGCGCCACGGATTCCTGGGTATTCCCGACGAATCGCGCCCGGCGCCGCGAACCCGTCAGCAGCAGATCGGCATCGCGCTCATGTCACCGTTCGGATCGAGCGGCGTCCCCTTGCGTTTGACCACTCTCTTCTCCGACAACCTGAAACTCGGATCCTTCGTCACTTCGATGCTCCACATCGACATCAAGCCGTTGAAATTCATGGAAGACGCGGACGGATGGAAGAAGGCGCAGGTGGACATCACCGTTCTGACGTTCGGCGACAACGGCGTCCCCGTGGATCAAACCGACAAGCAGTTCACGCTGCGGCTGAAGGCGGAGATGTATGACCATGCGATGAAGAACGGCTTGGTCTACACCATCCATCACCCCATCAAGAAACCCGGCGCCTATCAACTGCGCGCCGCCGTTCGCGATGTCAATACGGAAGTGATCGGATCGGCCAGCCAGTTTATCGACGTGCCCGATCTCAACAAAGGCAGGCTTGCGATGTCCGGATTGTTCCTGCGGACCAACTCGCCGAAGCCGCAAGCGGCCGGGCAGGCGGAGGGACAACAGTCCATGGAGGATCCGCGCGCCAACCCCGCCGTGCGCACCTTCCAGCACGGCCAGCAGATGCTCTATCTGTTCCAGGTGATCAACGCCAAGCAGGATCCCGAAAAGAAGGCCGACCTCGACATTCAGGCGCTCCTGTTCCGCGATGGCGAAAAGGTCTTCGAAGGAAAGCACCTTCCCTTCGGTCCTAAAGACCCGCCCGATCCCAAGCACTTGTTCGCCGGTGGGCAGTTGCGATTGGGCAACGACCTTTCTCCAGGCGACTATCAGTTGCAAGTGCTGGTGATGGACAAACTGGGCAAGCCGAAACAGAATCTCACAGCGCAGTGGATGGATTTTGTCGTCGAGCCGGCACCCCCGAAACAGGCCGTCCCACAGCCCGCCGCGGCGGAAAAAAAGTAGCCGCTGCATTTTCTTCTTGACATACGAGAGAAATCATACTAAACAATTAGTATGAGATCCGCGTCGCCCACTCTTACCGAACAGGAACTCGAAATTATGAAAATCGTTTGGAGCCGTGGCACGGCCACGGTCCGCGATGTTTACGAGACCATCCTGGAACGGCGCAAAGTTGCTTACACCACCGTGATGACCATGATGAAGATCCTGGAACAGAAAGGTCATTTGAAAAAGGCGTCGGACGAAAAGGCCCATGTCTATACGCCGGTGAAGCCGAAGGCGCAGGTGATTCACAACATGGTCACCGACTTTGTGCGGCGCGTCTTCGACGGTTCCGCCGAGCCGCTGGTCATGCACCTGGTGGAAGAGCGTCACCTGTCTGAGAGTGAGATGAAGGAGATCGAAAAACTTCTCCGCGGGAGGAAAACACGTGCTGCATCTGGTAGTTGAAAACCTTGTTATTTACCTCGCGCTTTCCTCCGCGCTCATCCTGGTGGGGAGCGTGTTTGGCATGCTGTTGCGCCGCGAAGATCCCCGCGCGCAGTTGTTGCACTGGCAGCTGCTGCTGATCGCCTGCCTTCTTCTGCCGCTGCTGGGGAAATGGCAAACTCCGTCTCCGGTTTCATCGGACGTAACGGTGCGCATCGGCGTGGCAACGGCGGCTCCGCTTCAAACCGTGACGGCCGCGATGGATTGGGAGATGCTCGCGCTGATGCTGATGGGCGCGGGATCGCTCATCCTCATGCTGCGAATTCTGTTGGGACTGTACCAGCTGAGGCTCTATCGCCAAAGGTCCGTCGTTCTGGAAGATGCACATGCGGAGGCGCTTTCTCTGATTTCCGGCGATGTCGGGGGGCCCGTGACATTCGGTTTTCTCCGTCCCGTCATTTTGCTGCCAACAGGATTCCTGGAGCTGCCGGAAAGTATTCGCCACTCGATTCTGGCGCATGAACTGGCACACATCCGCCGCGGCGATTGGCTGTTCGCGCTGGCCGAAGAATCCATTCGTTCGCTGCTGTGGTTTCATCCCGGAATCTGGTTCGTTCTTTCGCGAATCCATTTGACGCGCGAACAGGTTGTCGATCAGGAAGCAGTCCGCGCAACCGGCCAGCCCGGTACCTATCTCAACGCGTTGCTTCACATCGCCGGAGTGAAGCCGCGCCTCGACCTGATTCCGGCCGCTCCGTTTTTGACCCGACGTCACCTCGCCAGGCGAGTGGCAATTTTACTCCATGAGGTTTCTCCCATGACTCGTTCCCGTCTCTTCGGTTCACTCGCTGTGAGTGCATCCATTCTTTTCCTGGCCGGCCTGGCGGCCACCGTCACGTTCCCGTTTCATGCTCCCGCGCAAACCGTGCAAGGAGTCGCCGAGGCCACCACGAAGAGCGGCTCACAAGCCATCCACAAGGCGCCAACGCGCTATCCCGCCGAGGCGAAGCTCAAACGGATCCAGGGCGACGTCATTCTGGAAGCCTCCATCGACGCGAAGGGTCTGGTAACCGAAGCCCGCGTACTCAGCGGGCCGGAAGAGCTGCGGAGAGCGGCCGTGCAAAGCCTGATGCAATGGCAGTTCACAGCGACGGGCGCACCGGCGAGGGCGGAGGTCACCATCAATTTCCGTCTCGGCAAAGTGGATCCGCCGCAAGGCCGCGAAACGCTCGGCGTGTTGCGCTCCATCGACTATGCGGAGATGCCGGCGGAACTGCGCGGGCGAATCCCGGGCGTGCTTCCCCTCAAGATCGGAGATGCGGTGACATTCGATGCGGCCCGTGAGATTCAAAGCGCGCTCGCCGAAGTCGACTCGCGTTTGCGCGCCTCCATCAGCGAAGATATGGCCCTCACCATCTCCCTGGCTGCGAACGGAATTCGTGTCGGCGGAAATCTGCAGGCGGCAAAAATCAAGAACAAGGTGACGCCGAAGTATCCTCCGGAAGCGAAGGCGGCGCGCATTCAAGGCACCGTGCGCATGAATGTCGAGATCGATGCCGCGGGCAAAGTGTCCAACGTCGAACTGGTTGCCGGGCATCCGATTCTGGTTCCCGCCGCCATGGACGCTGTCCGCCAATGGGAATATGAGACGACTTTGTTGAATGGGAACCCGGTGGCCGTCCTCACGGTGGTGGACGTGAACTTTACGCTCAGCAAATAACAACCATGGCAGCCGTTGCACCGGCATCACAAACCGCAAATCTGATGGTGAACATCTTCGATGGGACGCGTCAGCCCTTCCCATCGAAACAGCAAACCTTGGTGCGGCTCATCGACGGCAATCAGAAACAGTTTGCGGCGGACTTTCATTCTTCGCCCAACGTCTTCTTCCAATCGCTTCCCGTGAAGGACAACCTTGCAGACAATTGGACCGTGCTAGTTTCCGCCGATGGATACATTCAGGCTGGTTTCCATCCGGTTCCTCTGAAGCGCGGAGTTTCCCGGCACGTTGACCTGATGCTCATTCCGAAAGACGCGTCCTATCAGTTCGCTCCGGCGAAGTGGGACAAGCTCGACAAGAGTTTGAGAAGTCTGTTCGCCGCCGGCGCAAAGAGTCAGGCCATCGCCAAAGATCGATACGTCGATCTCCTGGAGAACCGGCCCGCCTCGCTTGCGGCGCTGCTGAACATCACCACGGCGATGGCTCAGATTCACCTTGCGGTGGGCACGCCTCTCGATTACATGGTTCAACTCGATTGGGAGACGATGCACCAGGATCGCTTCTTCGGCTATGCGGATAGTCTTCTCATCGATCAAGTGCGGCACGCCGCCGATGCAGGCATGTTTGCACCCGAGACCGGATCTGCTTTCTTTCACCCCGGCGCGACTTTGAGTTGGAAACAGCGCGCGTTCGGGGAAGCAAATGTGCAACTCACCTTCCATGAGGGGGACACCAAAATCATCGACGGTGAGGATTGCGTTGGCATCGAGCCCGACATCGATTACTTCAAGGATCTCGGCGCTCATGCGCTGTTTGAGGTGATCCCGAACACCATCGGCGGCGGCAAGACGGATCCCAAGATGGTCTACGCGCTGCGCTGGATCGCCGGACGCCAGGCCGGAGTGGCTGAGTTTAACCCACCGTACACGCTGGCCTGACGTATATTGGAAGGAATCCTATGTGGCTCCTGCTGGCTGTGTGTGTAGGCGTTGTTCAAGCGGAAACACCGCCTGCCGTCGCGCGCCTGCTCAATGAGAAGTGCGCCAAGTGCCATAGCGCCGCCATGAAGTTGAGTGATTTCGATATCACTACGCGCGAGTCGTTATTGAAAGGCGGTAAGAACGGCGTCGCTCTCGTCCCGGGAAGCGCATCGAAGAGCCGGCTTTATCAATGGGTATCGGAAGGCAAGATGCCGCCGGGCGAAAAAGTGGATGCCGCCTCCGTCAAAGCGGTTCACGATTGGATTGAAGCAGGCGCGGATTGGGCCGGGCTGCAAACCAGGAAGTTCTGGGCGTTCGTGCCGCCCGTGAAGAGTCCACCACCGGCAGGCGATGGGAATCCCATCGATGGGTTCCTCTTGGCAAAGCTGCGGCAGAACGGTCTTTCCTTCAGCCCGCAGGCCGATCATCGAACTTTGATCCGGCGATTGTACTTCGATCTCACAGGCCTGCCGCCGCAGCCGGAAGATTACAAAGTGAGCTACCGCGATGCCGTCGAGCGATTGCTCGAATCGCCGCGTTATGGCGAACGGTGGGGCCGCCACTGGTTGGATGTCGTGCGCTTCGGCGAGACGGATGGCGGCGAGCACAACTTCGAGCGCAGGAATGCATGGCGCTACCGCGATTGGGTCATTGAATCGCTGAATCACGACAAGCCGTACAATCAATTCATTCGCGAACAAATCGCCGGGGATGTGCTCTCGCCGGAAGATCCCAAGCTGGCTGCCGCGACAGGATTCCTGGTCGCGGGCCCTTGGGATTCGGTGAGCGCGGTGCTCAACAAGGACGAGACCCTGCGCGAACAGGCGCGCATGGATGAGCTGGACGACATGGTCACCACCACCGCGCACAGCTTTCTCGCGTTGACCGTGAATTGCGCACGCTGCCACGATCATAAATTCGATCCGATTCCAACTCGCGACTATTACCAGTTGACTGCCTTCTTTCGCGGCGTCGGATTCGGGGAGCGCGAAGCCGCCACGAAGCAGGAGCGCGAAGCGCGCGACGCCTATTTGCGGCCGTTGAATCGCGCTGTCAATGATCTGAAAAAGAAGATCGCCTCCATGGAAGATCCGGTGCGCAACCGTCTTCTCATCGAGCGCTATCAACGACAGGATGCACAGACCGCGAAGGAACCGAAACGGCTGCCCATCAATCCGCTCTATAACCGCAACGCCTTCGCGGAGACCACGGCATCGAAATACCGGCTGGTGATTTCGAATCAGGCGGGCAAGCTTCCCAAGCTCGACTACTTGGAACTCGCTCCGGCCGGATACCGAATTACGAATTGGACATCGCAACAGGCTGCAACTCCGGATAAGCCGCTGTTCATCGACATCGCGTTCGACAAGCCAACGGCTGTTCGCGAGATGCGGTGGGCCAGCGATCTGGCGCACGGCGTGAAGGAAGGCACTATCACCGTTTATCGTCTGGAAGCTTTGGCCGATGACGGCTGGCGAGTGCTCGCCGCATCGATGGACCACACCAGCGGAGTGGAAGTCGCATTGCCTGCGGTGAGCGATGAAGAAGTGGAAGCGCTTCTCCATGCCGCTGCGAAGCAGGAGATCGCGCGGTGTAAGAAGGAACTCGCGGAACTGCAGCGGCAGATCGGCGGCGCTCCGCAAGTGGCGACGATCTACGGAGCGAAACCGAAAGAGTTGGAAAAAGCGTGGCTGTTGGAGCGCGGCAACGTGAAGCGCCGTGTCGAAGAACTGGCCCCTGGAATTCTCAGCGCGGTGGGTGGCAGCATGGCGGCGAGCGCGAACACGTCCGATGGCGAACGCAGGCTGGCGCTTGCCAATTGGATCGCCAGCCGCGAGAACGCGTTGACTGCCCGCGTGATTGTGAATCGCGTCTGGTATCACCACTTCGGCAACGGCATTGTCAACACGCCCAGCGATTTCGGCATCAACGGCGATCGTCCGTCGCACCCCGAACTTCTCGACTCGCTCGCTGTTTCGTTCATGGAGAACGGATGGAGTCTGAAGTGGCTGCATCGCCAAATTCTGATGACGGACGCCTACCGGCAATCGACGGCGATGAACCAGGCGGCTTATGCCAAAGACGCAGGCAACCGTTTGTTATGGCGCATGCCGCTGAAGCGAATGGACGCCGAGACGCTGCGCGATTCGATTCTTCAGATCACAGGCAACATCAATTTGAAGATGGGCGGGCCAGGCTTTGAACTGCAGCGCAACGCCGCAAAGGGTTCTTACATTTACAAAACGCTGGACAACGACGGCCCGGAAGTATGGCGTCGCGCGGTGTATCGTTTTGTGGTGCGCGGCGGCGAACGCATCATGATGGATAACTTCGATTGTCCCGATCCATCGGTGGCAACTCCGCAGCGCGCGGCGTCGAATACACCGGTTCAGGCCCTTACGTTGCTGAACAACGAGTTTGTAGTTCGACAGGCGGGCCTGCTTGCCGCGCGCCTTGACCGCGAAGCCCCTGCGTCGGCGAAGGATCGCGTATCGCTCGCCTACAGGCTCTTATATGGCCGCGAGCCCGATTCGCGGGAACTGCAGCGCGATCTGCGCTTCCTGTCGCAACAACCGGCGGGAGCATGGTCCCGCGCGCTTCTCAATTCCAATGAGTTCGTCTATGTCCCATAACACCTTGCGCAAACCAACTCGCCGCGAATTGCTGTGGGAGATCGGCGGCGGCCTTGCGGGCCTCGCGCTGTCGCAACTGGAAGCGCGTGCCGAAACGGGCAAGACGCATTTTCCCGCAAAGGCGAAGCGAGTCATCCTCATCTCGCTGCCTGGCGGATTGAGCCACGTCGACACGTTCGATTACAAGCCGGACCTCGTCAAACATCACGGCAAAGAGACGCAAGGCGCGAACACCATTAAGCCGTTCTTTGGAAAACGCGGAACCATCATGAAGAGTCCGTTCTCTTTCCAACAATACGGGAAGAGCGGGAAGTGGATCTCCAGCCTGATGCCGCATCTGGCGCAGCGCGCTGACGACCTCACGTTTCTGCATTCGATGGTCTCGCGCAGCAACGCGCACGGCCCGGCCCTCTTCCAGATGTCCACGGGATTCATCTTCCAGGGATTTCCGGCGGTGGGTTCCTGGATCAGCTACGGCCTGGGATCGGAGAATGAGAATCTGCCGTCATTCGTCGTGTTGCCCGATCCGCGCGGACTTCCACCGTGCGGAGTCGCCAACTGGGGCAACGGTTTTCTGCCCGCCTCTCACCAAGGCGTGATCTTTGGCGCGGAGGAAAACCCCATCGCCGACTTGCGGCCGCCAGCATCCGTTCCCGCGCGGGAGCAGGCGGCAACTTACGATTTGCTTACGTCGATGAATGAGGATCATCTGCGCGCCAACCCAGGCGAGGATGCCCTGGCGTCGCGCATCAAAGCCTATGAACTCGCGGCGAAGATGCAGGTTACCGCGCCCGATGTGACCAGCATCGCGGGCGAAACCGAGGCCACGCGCGAGCTCTACGGTTTGAACAATCCCGCTTCGCGCGCGTTCGGCTACAACTGCCTTCTGGCGCGCCGTTTGATTGAACGCGGCGTGCGTTGCGTGCAGCTCTATAACGGTGGACACTTCGGCACGCCGCGCGTCAATTGGGATGCGCACGAGGATCTGGTGGCCAATCACGGCAAGAACGCCGCCACCTTCGATAAGCCAACCGCGGGTCTGCTGTACGACTTGAAACAGCGCGGTTTGTTGACCGATACGCTGGTCGCAGTGACCACGGAATTCGGCAGGCTGCCCATCAGCGAAGGGCTCGGCGAAGGCGGACGCGATCACAATCCCGAAGGCTACACGTCGTTTCTCGCCGGCGCGGGATTAAAGCCGGGCTTCTCCTTGGGCTCGACGGACGAACTCGGCTACAAAGCGGAAGAGCGTCCGTTGACCGTGTACGATTTCCATGCCACGCTGCTGCACTGAGGCGGCTGCGTTGCAGCCGATGGCCTCTGACGAGGCCATGCGGGATCGGGAGATCCCGCTGCAGATCTGGAGAACTGCCCCACCGAGCCGCACAGCCGCAACGGCTTGGGAAGATTTCAGAGACTAGTAGTACAACCCGCTACTTGCTTGCCGTTATGGCCGCGTAGACCATGGCCACGATGATCAACGCCGACGCAACAACCAAGCCCGCCGTTGTCCACAATCCAGGCCGCACTTCTTCCGGCATCTTGCGGAAACGCAGGTACAATGCGCCGACCGCGATCACGGGCAGCATGGCCGCTTGCGATACGCCGCCAATCTTCACCATCCACACCGGCGATTGCACCCAGTAGAAGAAGACGAGTGGAATGAGAACCAACGCCCACACGAATCCATTGCGCCAGCGCACGCGGGCGCGATAATCGTTGGCCGGGAACATCCCCAGCAGCCGGGCCATATCGGCGAAGACGCGCGAATTCGCGGCCGTGGCGGCGAAGATGGTTCCATACAGCGTGGCGATTGCGCCTAGATAGAAAAGCCATACCGACCACCCGCCCAGCGTTTGCGTATACATGCGCGAGAGAACCGGAATCATGTCCTTCGGACCGGGAACCAAATGCTGCGAATGGAGAACACCGGCGCCGAGAAGATAAAACGCAATGGTGGCGACCGTGTAGATGATCATCGAAGCGATGATGTCGACATTCATCACCGAGATCCAGCCCAATGCCTTGCTCTTCCATTGCGGCGATCCGTCGCGCACGCCGGCCTTTCGGGCGTATCCCTTCTCCACGCACCAGTAGGGATACATGAATAGTTCCGCCGCGCCCACGCCTGTGATGCCGAACACCGCCACCGCGCTCGACAGGCCCTCCGGCGGCATCTTGAATACAAGACCTTCGGCAAGATCGGACCATTTGAAGTATTCCGGTTTCCAAACCAACAGTAGAGCGCACAGGAAAGTCAGCATCGTGAACAGCGCAACCTTGATGGTGGCCAGTTTCTCCACGCGCTCATATCCGCCGCCCAGCAGGAGCATCAGTGTAATTGCCGCCAGCACGGGCACCCATAGATTGACGCTCACGGCGGGCATAACCTGATTCAGTACTTGCGCCACACCGCCAAACATCGCCCCGATCTGGAAAAGTGTCATGAAGACCATGAAGGCCCACAGCCAGACAATCCAGTTCACGCCCAACTTCGGACCCGGAACATGATTGAAGCCCGCGAGCCCAGTCTCGCCAGTGGCGATGGTGAACCGTCCCATCTCGGCCTGTACCAAAGGTTTGATGAAGCAACTGATCAGAATGACCCAGAGGCAAACGTAGCCAACTTCCGCGCCCAGATTGGTGGTGGCAATCAATTCGCCCGATCCGACAATGGAAGCGGAGAGAATCAGGCCGGGGCCAATGCGGCGAAGCATTCCACCCAACGCGGTGGGAGGAGTTTCCACTTCGGACGCATCGTAAGCGTAGGGATCTTTGATTGCCGGTTCGACGGCGGGGGAAGACATCCCCTGATGCTACCACTGTGCAGCGAAACGCCGTGCTACAGTTGAAAAACTTCCTAGGCCATGGACTCATTCCGGTTCGAAACGGCACGCGCGGGAACTCCGGTTTACTGCCACCAGGAGATGCTGGAACAGTTGAATAGCTTGCGCAGCGATGCCGTGGGCAAACGTGCCAGCCTCGTGTTGCAGCGTCTTGCCGTGGACCCTGCCAGAGTGTTCTTCAAAGCGACGCGCGGACAAAATCACGGCTGGCGTCGATCGCGTCTGGGCGGCAATCACGGCAGTCACTTCTATTTGTGGTGGGCTCCCAGAATGGCTGCGCCGTTGAGCGGGGATAAGGGCTTCGCCGATGCGGCGTCCGGATCGGTCTTTGTTAGGGCCATCCGCCATCATGACAATCACGATCCTCTGCCCGCCCACACGTTCGCAACCAGTTATATGCCGGTTACAACGCAGGAAATGCGCAATGAAACTTATGGCCCAAAACCATGGACTCCCGCGCAGGATCGCTTTTCCGCCGCCAGAACTTCAGTCCGTTGTTTAAAGGGGTACCCTGGTTCCGGAAAGACCACCGCGTTGTTGAATGCCGCCGACGAAGCGACCCGTGAGCGCTGCCTTTACGTAACGTACTCTCAGGACCTTGCGGCATTGGCAAGGCAGTATTTCGATTGCTACTGCGACCGTGAAAAATCGTTCCACGTTGTCACGCTGCCGGCGTTCTTCCGTGAACTCTTAGGATCCACAGACGCCAGGACGCCGCAGGCCGATCTTCGAAGACGATTTCGCGGAGATTTGTTACCGCACTCCCGTGCCCTCGGTCTTTGGTCGGAGCGTTACAACGAGCTGTTCGATGAGTTCTATGCACACCTTGTCGGGTCCGCATTGCCCAGGGAAATTGGCCGCTTCGCCGCTTGCAGCCAGCCCAGGGCTGTCGAACGCAACTACAAACAGCGACGCGCAAGATACTTGTTCCTTGAAGGATCAACTTCTGCAATCGACGCAGCCGTGCGGCTGGAAAAAGGGTCCACAAGCAGTATTGCCGCGCGCTACTTTCCGGATTTGGACAACGCCTGGAGCGCGGCGAAAGCGATCCTGGAGAGCCGCGTTCCCAAGGAATATCTGGAATATGATTGCATTGCCATTGACGAGTGCCAGGACTTGACACCCATCGAGACATTCGCGCTGGCCGAAATCGCGGCCGCTGCCACGCGGCGATGGAAGAAAGTAACGCTGCTTGCGGCGGGTGATGAAGCACAAACCGTCCTTCCAACGGATTTCGAATGGGGTTGGTTCAACGACATTCTGAACGAGTGTTTGGGGCGGCCCCAGGAATTCAGGTTGCAGGCCAACCTCCGGAGTCCACGCAGCATCGCGACGATCGTAAATAGCGTGTGGGATCTTTACGCCGGAATCGAAAAACGCGACCGTCCCAGCGGAAACGCATATGCGGAAATGGAAGACGAATCCACAGATCAGGCGTTCTATTGCTGCGCCTCTCCCAGCCAGGACCTGAACCAGTTGCTTGCAACTCTTTCCGCTCGCGAAGGAGTGGCGATGATCCTCATGGAGGATACAATCCCGGCTGCAATTCCCGAAGCGCTGCGTCCGGCGCTGCTGACACCCTTTGAGGCGAAAGGGCTGGACTTTCATACCGCGTGTGTGATCAACGCGGGCCAGCATTTGCAGCGCATAGGCAATTCCGCGAAGGATGCCGTTGTCCTGGATAGCATTCAGACCCGGCTGCGCATTGACAAGCTGCGCGTTGCCTTGAGCAGACCGGCGGAGCGGCTGATCTGGCTGGACATTCAACCGCCGACGACGGCCATCCATTTGACGTCGTACTTTCTCAATCTCGGTAGGCTTTCGAACGCGCTTGCGCCCATGGTTCCCGGGGCCTTGTTGACTGCGTTGGACGAGGAACAACTGGGAAAAGAGGAACGCATTCAGCGTTGTATCGCCGACGCCAGGCAATACCTGGAGATTCGCCCGGAAATGGCTTGGTCGCGTATTACGCAGGCGATCACGCTGCTTGGATCCCCGGAATTTGAAACCATCCAGACCGACTACGATTTCCGCAGGCAAACCTACTTGGCACAAGCGGAAGTGTGTTTCCGCATGGCAATTAGCGGCGTGCGCCTGCCGCCGGAACTGGGAGTGAAATCACTATTTGTGGAAGCGTCCAAAGGGGCGATTCTGGGTGAGGCCCCAGGACTCTCCAGCGCCATGCACCAACTTCACTTGATTTCCGAATGCATGGTAGCGGACCGGCCGAAGCACATCACCGGCCTGGTGCAGGTCCTGGTAGAGGCCCCGTTGGATCTGGCTGGTTGGTTTTGGGTTGCCGTTCAGGACAAGACGGCGGGATGGGCAAAGGAGTTGGAAGGGTTGGCAGCCTTGCCGGAGCACGCCGCCGAGATGTTGCAGCTACTCCCTGCTTTTTATCACCTCGCGCGTTTCCCCGACGCCGACCAGCGCACGGCGGCCCTGCGGGGCAAGCTGCTGAAGACGCTGGTCAATGGTAAACGTTACGGCGAGGCCCTCGACCTGTTGTCGAAATTGCCGGAGCGGGACAAGGAGCTGGAAGCGCATTGCTACCAAGGAGCGGGGGATTTGGCCAAGGCCGGTGCTCTCTACCTGGAAACCGGCAAGTTGAAGGAAGCGCTGGAATGCTATCGCGGAATACCCGATGTTTCTTCTTCACGGAAGGTGATGGATGCGATGGGTGGGCATCCGGCTGCCGCCGCCTACGATTGGATGGAAGCATTGGAAACCCATCTCAAGAAGAAACCTGAGAACTTCATGAAGGTCTTGAACAGCCAGGAGAAACAGATTGTCGCGGATCTCGCCTCGCAACTCATGGGGTTGGCGCCGGCGGTCGCGTCAAAAGGGGGCGGTCGTACGCGAGTGATAGAATTCCTGCGCCAAAAACCGGGTCACTTTTATTGCGCGCAATGTCTGGTGAAGGAAACGCGAGCCGCGACGTTGCAACAAATGTACGCCATCACGCGGCAGTTAGCCATGGAAAAAACTTATCGCAGAGGCGTTTACAAGTGCGCGTCCTGCAAGAACGCGAAAACCTGCACCGGCGTCGTATAGCCGTTACCACCCGTCAGTAGTGTACACTGTGCCTCATGAATCCTGGGCGGCTATTCCTGGCCAGTTGTCTGGCTCTTATCACGACCTCAATGGTTTTTTCCATCCGCGGCGATATTCTCGACGCTCTCGGCGCGGATTTTCATTTGAACAAAGAGCAGTTGGGCATGGTGCTGAGTCCGGCGTTTTGGGGATTCACGGTTTCGATTATCATCGGCGGATCGCTGGTGGATTTGTTCGGCATGCGCAGGCTGCTGGCGATTTCGGGTTGGGCCTATGTGGTTGGCGTGGTGGGTATTCTATTTGCACCCCGTCCCTCCGGCGCAGTGTCCAGTCTGTTTAGCGACACAGGGACGCTGATCCTGTATGCCTGCATGCTGATCCTCGGCTTGGCGCAAGGGTTGGTGGAAGGTGTAATCAATCCGCTGTGCGCGACGCTGTTCCCCAATGACAAAACACATCGCATGAACATTCTGCACGCCTGGTGGCCCGGCGGCCTGATTATCGGAGGGCTGCTGGCGTTCGCGCTGACGAAGATCCTGGGCCTGGACGCGCCGGGCCTTAGCCCGTCGCAGATCACATTCGGCTGGCAGGTGAAGCTGGCCACGGTGATGGTTCCCGCCGCCATCTATCTCTTCATGATTCGGGGCCAACATTTCCCCGCGACGGAGCGCGTGGCCGCGGGTATCTCAAATTCGCAAATGCTGCGCGAGGCATACCGTCCAATGTTCCTGCTGTTGTGGGTGTGCATGTGGATGACCGCGGCCTCGGAACTGGGTCCCGATCAATGGGTGTCGTCGTTGATTACGCAATTGACCGGCATGCAAGGCGTCTTGATCCTGGTCTACACCGCGGGTCTCATGTTCGTACTGCGATTCTTCGGCGGTCCGTTGGCGCATAGATTCTCGCCGTTCGGATTGATGACTCTCTCCGCCTTGTTCGCCGCCGCCGGATTGTTTCTGCTCGGCGGAGTCAAGAGCCCGGCGGAAGCGTTTGTTGCCGCAACGATATTCGGCATAGGGAAAACTTACTTCTGGCCGACGATGCTTGGAATCACAAGCGAGTTGTTCCCGCGCGGCGGCGCGCTGCTGCTCGCCATCATGGGCGGTACGGGAAATCTTGCGGTGGCCTTCGTGCTCCCGATGATGGGCGGTTGGTACGACACGGCCGGTCCCGCGGCGGCATTCCGCTATGTGGGCGTGCTGCCGGTGATTCTCACGGTGATCTTCGGGGGGCTGTTTGTTTACTACCGTTCCCAGGGCGGCTATCGCGCGGAAAAGATCAGCGTCGCAGCCGACTTGGCGTAATCACGCAAACAACTCTTCGACGGTCATGCGGACATCTCTTGCTATCTGGCGGAGAAGTACCGGCGAAATGTCCCTCGCCGTGTGAGCTGGAACTGTCGTTCCGCGGCCATCCGGATGACGAAACTGCTTGTGTGAACCTCGTTGGCGGACTTCGACAAAGCCCAACTTGTTGAGTATCGCGATGACTTCGCGTGGTTTGAGAACCCTTGGTTTGCCCATTCTCAGCCAACAGTGACTGTTTGAATCCCGACGAACTGCGTCTGAAACCTCGGTTCCCCATCCTCGAGGAGCATCGCGATGACTTCTTGAAGATTCCTGTTTAACTCATCCAGTGTCTCGCCTTGACTGTGAGCGCCAGGGAAACCCGGAACGTGACCTACAAATAGGCCAGTGTCTGGACATTGCTCAACCACCGCTGTGTAGGTGTTCATTACACATGCTCCTCAATGCGTTTCTCTACCAATCATCATAGCCACCGTCTTCATGCTACGCAGTGCCGCTCTTGCGAAGCCTCGGCTTCGCGGCGGCAGTGGTGGACTCCGTTTCAGCGGGCTTCTTGAGCGACGCGAGGCTCGCCTTCAAGGCGTCCATGATGTCGATCACTTTGACTTGCTGCGCCTCCACGGGGGCCACAACCTCCGAGCCGGCGATCTTGGCTTCGATCATCGCCTTCAAGTTCTCGCGATAGTTGTCCTTGTACTTGGCGGGCTCAAAACCGGCGGCCAGCGCTTCCACCAGCATCATCGCCATCTCCAGTTCCTTTTCCTTCACCAAGGAGGTGTCCGTGCGGAACGCCTCCGTCTGGCGAAGCTCGTCCTCAAAGTACATCGTGTGCAGAGTGAGGCCCTGATGAGACGGGCGAAGGATGACGATGTGTTCGCGGTTATGCATGGCGATCTTGGCCAGGGCGACATAGCCGGAACGCTTCAACGATTCGAATAGCAGCGCATACGGTTTCTCGCCGGCCTCTTCCGGAGCCATGTAATAGGACTTCTCGTAATAGGTCGGATCGACATCGACTGCCTTGACGAACTCCAGAACCTCCATCACCCTGGCGGTTCTGGGAGCCATCTTCTTGATATCTTCGTCGTCGATCACGACGTATCGATCTTTCTCGTACTCGTAACCCTTTACGATATCGGCGCGAGAGAGTTCTACGTCTTCCGCCGCGCAGAAAATTTTCATCTTGATGCGCGAATGATCGGTGCGATGTAGTTGATTGAAGCCGATGGTCTCGGCGCGCGCCGCCGCGAATAACTTCACGGGCAAAGACACGAGTCCGAACGTGAGATGACCCTTCCAAATGGTTGACGCCATAGTCCGCCTCCAGTGGTTAACCTTATTTCAATCATAACGCCGCGCTGCCCAGGCCCCCTAAGCGGGGAATATAATGCGGGCATGAGTACTCATTCTTTCTTTCCTCAACTCAAACGCCATCATTCCTCGCGCCGGTTGTTTCTGGGCGCGGCCGGCGGTGCGTTCGCCGCTTCCTTTTGGGCAGACCGGGACCTGGAAGCAGCAATGCAAAACGTCAACTCCGCATCGAAACCATCGGATCTCAGGATCACTGACCTGCGCGTGGCCACCATTGCCCGAGCGCCGATGACGTGCCCACTCATCCGCATTGATACCAATCAAGGCATCTACGGCCTGGGCGAGGTTCGCGACGGCGCAAGCAAGAACTACGCCCTGGTTCTGAAGAGCAGGTTGTTGGGCGAGAACCCGTGCAACATCGACAAGATATTCCGGAAGATCAAACAATTTGGCGGGCACGCGCGGCAAGGCGGCGGCGTCAGCGGCGTGGAGATGGCGCTTTGGGATCTCGCCGGAAAGGCATATCAAGTGCCTGTGCACCAGTTTCTCGGCGGCAAGTTCCGCGACCGTATCCGCTGCTACGCCGATACCACGGAGTCGCACGATCCCAAGATTTATGCGGCAAGGCTGAAGGCGCGCATGGTGGAGAAGGGTTTCACTTTTCTGAAGATGGATCTCGGCGTGGACCTTGTCGAAGGTACGCCGGGCACGCTGACCAAACCGCTGGGGACGACGTCGCGAAGCTTTTTCAATACGCAGCACATGTTTACGGGTATGGAGCTTACGGAGAAGGGCGTCGCGATGATGGCGGAATATGTCGGCCGCATTCGCGAAACAATTGGCATGGAGGTGCCGTTAGCCGCCGATCACTTCGGTCACATCGGCGTGAATTCCTGCATCCGGCTGGGCAAGGCGCTGGAGAAACAAAACATGGCGTGGCTTGAAGACATGATCCCGTGGCAGCAAACCGATTTGCTGAAGAAGATCACTGACGCCGTCGACATCCCCATTCTCACCGGCGAAGACATTTATCTCAAGGAAGACTTCGTCAAACTGGCGCGCGAGCACGTTGTCGACATGGTGCACCCCGACCTTGCGACAGCCGGTGGAATTCTGGAAACAAAGAAAATCGGCGATGCCTGCCAGGAATACGGAGTGCCCATGGCGATGCATTTCGCCGGAAGCCCCGTGAGCTTCCTGGCCAACGTTCATTGTGCCGCCGCAACGGAGAACTTCGTTGCGTTGGAACATCATTCGGTGGATGTTCCATGGTGGGAAGATCTGGTCCATGGCGACAAGCCGCTATTCGACAAAGGTTTCGCCAAGGTTCCTGATAAGCCCGGGTTGGGCATCACGCTGAATGACGAGGTGGTCAAACAGCACCTCGCCGAGCCCGGCTATTTCGAGCCGACACCGGCTTGGGATAAAGACCGTTCGAACGACAGGCTTTGGAGTTAGGTTACTTCCGCGTAACCCACATCGGCGACACCCACACGATTTCCGTGTCCACTTGCTCGCCGCGGACGTAGTAATACGACGTTTTGCCCGCCGTCGATTCGCTGTCGCGCCACGTGAACTCAACGCGCGCCGTCTTGGGCTCTGAAGTGTAGACGTACTTGTTGTCCTTGATCACCACTACTTTCGCGAACGGCCTCGTACCCTGCAGCTTCACTTTGAATTCCGGCGCCTTGTCCGTGGTGAATGCATCGCCCATGATGTGCTCGCCGGAACGAAAATCGGCCAGAATGTTTTCCGTCGCTCCATAGACGTGACGTTTGAGGAACGCGTCGAGGATCCCTTGCCGCGGAGACATGCTTTAAAGATATAATGATCAGTTATTTAGATGGATCAGTAACTCGGGATGCCTTTTTAACAAAAGAAGGTATTATCAGGAAAACAAGTAAAAAAGTTGAATGTCTTTTAA
>JACPVQ010000154.1 GCA_016191645.1 Candidatus Solibacter usitatus | reverse complement strand
GTTCTACAAGCCCATCACGTGTTTGCAGAATCCCGGCGACCCCATCCGCATTCCGCGCAGCGCAAAGAACGTGCACTACGAAGGCGAGTTGGTGGTGGTGATTGGCAAGACGCTGCAAAACGCCTCGAACGATGAAGCGCGCGCCGGCATCTTCGGCGTCACTTGCGGCAACGACGTCAGCGAGCGCGACTGGCAAAACGGCGCGCAGAAAGACCTGCAATGGTGGCGCGCCAAGGGTGCCGACACTTTCGGACCGATGGGCCCGGCGATTGTCAGCGGCCTCGATTACAGCAAGCTGATGCTGGAAACGCGCCTCAACGGGCAATCGGTGCAAAAACAATCGACATCGGATTTGTTGTTTGACTGCGTCTCCATCGTCAGCTATACCAGCCAGTTTGTCACTCTCACACCCGGCGATGTAATCTACACGGGCACGCCCGGCGCGACAAAGAAAATGTCACCCGGAGACGTGGTGGAAGTGGAGATTGAAGGGATCGGCATTCTGCGCAACGCTATTACAGCTTAGCTGGCGGCCCGCGAAAAAGTTACGGGAACCTTGCGGCCATTCCTTAGTAGATAAGGGTATGACCGATCTTGTATTCGCATTGCGCTCGCTGCGCAAGTCACCTGTATTTACGATTGTCGCCATTTTATCGCTATCACTCGGCATTGGCGCGAACACGGCCATTTTCAGTCTTCTTGACCAACTGATGTTGCGCTCACTTCCGGTGAAGCAGCCCGGAGAACTGGCACAACTGGCCGCGCGAGGCCGGCACTACGGAAGCAATTGGGGAATGAACGCCATGTCGTACCCGATGTATCGCGATATCCGCGACCGTTCGGAAGCGTTTGCCGGTTTGTTGTGCCGCCGCGGGTTTGTGGGAAGCCTGGGATATGCGGGGAGCGTGGAGCGCGCGCGGGTCGAGTTGGTGTCGGGAAACTACTTCGACGTGCTCGGCATTCACGCCGGAGCAGGCCGTCTGATTGGCGTGGACGATGATCGTACTCCGGGCGCGCATCCCGTGGTTGTGCTTACGCACGACTACTGGCAGTCGCGGTTCGGCGGGCGACGCGATATTCTCGAACAGAAGATTATCCTGAACGACCGGCCTTTCACAGTGATTGGCGTGACGCCGCCGGGTTTCACCGGCGTGGAGATCGGCGCGGTCACACAACTCTTTGCGCCGGTCATGATGCAGGAACAGATTGTGTCCGGACAGAAACTGTTGGAAGAGCGCCGCACGCGGTTTCTCAATGTATTCGGCCGCCTCAAACCGGGATTCACTGTGGAAAGCGCGCAAGCATCGCTGGCGCCGCTGTACAAACAGATCATCGAGAGCGAGGTGCGGGAAAAAGCTTTTGCGAAGGCCGACAAAGAGTCCCGCGACCAGTTTCTTCGCTCCACCATGTCGGTATTTCCGGGAGGCACGGGAACTTCGTTTCTACGGCGTGAGTTCGGGCAGGCGCTATCCATACTCATGGCGCTGACGGGTGTCGTGCTGCTCATCGCATGCGCCAACGTCGCGAACTTGCAGCTGGCGCGAGCCACGGGAAGGCAGAAAGAAATTGCCGTACGTCTTGCCATGGGGGCGGGCCGGTGGCGTATCGCGCGTCAACTGCTGGTGGAAAGCACATTGCTTTCGGCTTGTGCCGGGTTACTGGGGCTGGTGCTCGGAAAGATCGCCGTGACCGCTCTGCTCGCCATGTTCAACACGGGCGATTCGGACATCAACATCACACCTGCGCTGGACCCGCGCGTGCTGTTGTTCAACTTCGGCGTGGCCGTGCTCACGGGCGTTCTGTTCGGCCTTGCTCCCGCTCTGCAGGCGACGCGTCCCAACCTTGCTTCGACCTTGAAGGACCAGGCGGGCGCGGTGGTGGGCGGCGCGCATTCCGCCTTCCGCAAATCGCTGGTGACGGCACAAGTTTCTCTTTCGTTGGTCCTGCTGATTGTAGCGGCGTTGTTTGTCGCAAGTCTTCACAATCTGCGCACCGTTAACCCTGGTTTTCGCACCGAACGTCTTCTGATGTTCGGAGTCAATCCACAAACCAACGGATACACAGTGCAGCGCGGAAATGATTTCTACAAACAGTTATACGAGCGGCTTGCCGCGCTTCCCGGAGTCGAATCCGTGTCGAGCGCGAACATGCCTCTGGTTAGCGGCGACGAATGGGATTCCAGCCTCACCATCGAGGGCCACGATCCTTCGCAGGGCAGCAAAGCGTGGGCCTACATGAATCACGTCACGCCGGCCTATTTCGCCACCATCGGATCCACACTCTCGGGCGGGCGCGATTTCCGCTGGAATGATGTGGAAAAGACAACACCGGTGGCGATTGTCAACGAGCAATTCGTTCGCGAATATTTTCCAGATCGCAATCCGATTGGGCGTCATGTCGGCATGGGAAGCGATCCGGGAACGAAGACGGACATTGAAATCATCGGCGTGGTACGCAATTTCAAGTACGAACGGATGAGCGAAAAGACGGGGCGGCAGATGTACCGGCCGGTGCTGCAAATGAAATTCGCGCTCAATCAGGTTTTCTATGTGCGCACGGCAACCGAACCGCAGGCAATGTTTTCCGCGATTCGCAATGAAGTCCGCAAGCTCGATGCCAACCTGCCCATCTACGGCCTGCGCACATTGGACGAACAAGTGGAGCGGAACCTGGCGACCAATCGCCTGGTGGCAAGCCTCTCGGCGTGTTTTGGAGGACTGGCGACGCTACTCGCCGTGGTGGGACTCTACGGCGTAATGTCGTATTTAGTGGGACGGCGCTCGCGCGAAATCGGAATCCGCATGGCGCTGGGGGCGCAGTCGAAGCAGGTGGCCGGAATGATATTGCGGGAAGTGTTGCTGCTGGTGAGCGCCGGCTCCGCCATCGGGCTGGGGGCAGCCTACGCGGCGACGCGGCTGATCAAAACAGGTTTGTACGAAGTTGCACCCACGGAGCCTCGCATCCTGATTGCGGCCACCATCGCACTGATTGCCGTTGCGTCGCTCGCCGGTTGGCTCCCCGCCACACGCGCCTCGCGCATGGATCCGCTGCGGATCTTGCGTTACGAATAGTTTTGTTTGTGTGGGGTCAGGTCTCCAGACCTGTCCCTATGGGCCTCGGGGCCCACGAATCGTGATGAAAACCTGGGTGGGGCAGATCTCCAGATCTGCAGCGGGATCTCCAGATCCCGCATGGCCTCGACAGAGGCCATCGGCTGCTTTGCAGCCGCCCGGGAGATTGCGATTACTTCAGACAGAGCCGGTCTGGAGACCGGCTCGCAGATCTGGAGATCTGCCCCACTACCGTCCAAGGGTTTTCGCAAGGTAGTCCACAATTGCCTGCACCTGCCCGTCCGGAAGTTGCGCGCCGCGGGCCGCCATGTTCCGCACCATCGCATTCCAATCGGCGGCATTCATGCGCTGGCTGGTGACCACCTCGAGGGAATGACATCCGCTGCCGCAGGTCTTCTCGATGAGCGCCTTCTCACCGCCCGCGGGCAAGGGGACCGGCGCATACGTGCCGACCTTCGGCGTGCCGCGCCTTAGCGCGGCGGCCGCGGCAACGGCTCTTGCAACCGCAGCGGGCAGCGGCTTGCGCGCGACGTTCGGCAGTGCAAACGCCACCAGGCTGTTGCTCGATCCTCCGCCCAGAAACCCTCCGCCTCCTGCAGCCATAATCACGACGTATTGCCTGCCATCGCGGCCTTGAAAGGTGATCGGGCTGGTGTGGCCGCTCGCTTCCAGTTTCGTTTCCCACAGCATTTTTCCCACCTTCGAATCGAAGGCGCGGAAATAGGAGTCGTTGGTTGCGCCAATGAAAACAAGACCGCCGGCCGTGGCAATACTGCCGCCCATGTTCAACGTTCCGGTATCGCGCACGCCGATGGCTTCCAATGACTCCAACCTGCCGAGCGGGCTTCGCCACGCGATATCGCCCGATGACAGATCGACCGCGATCATCTCGCCAAAGGGCGGATTGTTGCAAGGGATGCGCGTCTCACGATCCCAAAAGCGGCCGTATGTGCCGTACGGCGAAGTGCGCGCGTAGACAGAACCCCGCTTCTCCATGTGTCCCCACTGGCCGATGTGCATCACGTTGACGAACAGCAGGCCGAGAGAAGGATCGACGGAGACGCCGCCCCAATTCCCGCCGCCCAGCGTGCTGGGAAAAAACAGGGCGTTCCCTTCCAGGGGGAGCGGCGTGTACGGAACGCCAATCTTCATGTGATTTGTTTCAAACAATTCCTTACAGAATCGTGCGTGTTCGGGTGACCGGTTGTACATCTCCTCCATGCGGAACGTGTTCTTCCCCAGCGGAGGAGGCTTCACGGGAAACGGCTGCGTCTTCGCGGTCACTTCACCCGGGATTGCCGATTGCGGGACATCACGTTCCTCCATGCCGTAGACGGGCTCGCCGGTTACGCGGTCGAATAGGAAGAGCAATCCCATTTTGGTGATTTGGGCGACTGCCGGAATGACGCGCCCGCCGCGTTTGATGTCAAACAGCGCCGGCGGCGCGGCAAGATCGTAATCCCACAAGTCATGGTGCACCAGTTGCTGATGCCATTTTCTTTCGCCGGTGCGCGCATCCAGCGCCACCAGTGCGTTGCCATAGAGGTTGTCGCCAATGCGATCCGCGCCGTAAAAATCGTTCGTCGGCGAACCAAGAGGCGCGTACACGATGCCACGCTTCACATCGACAGTGAAGAAACCCCACACGTTCGTGCCCGACCGGTTCTTCCAGGCGTTTTCAGGCCACGTTTCATAACCAGGCTCCCCCGGCCTTGGAACCGTGTGGAACGTCCACAACAATTTCCCGGTCCTCGCATCCCAACCGCGAATGTCGCCATACGCCCCGGGGCCGGATGCGCCTTCCCCATTGCTGCTGCCCGTAATGACGACGTCGCCGAATACTGCGGGCGGCGATTGCAGCGTGTAGCGTCCATCTTTCAAATCACCGAGAACGCCTTTCTTCAAATCGACGCGGCCTTCGTTGCCAAAGCCCGGCGCGGGCTTGCCAGTGGTGATGTCGATGGCGAGAAGAAAGTGCCCGTTGCCTGTAAACACGCGAGAGTGCAATCCGCCCGCGCCAGGCCAGTAGGCGAGGCCGCGCAGCGCCACGGGCGACGCATCGTACTTCCAAAGCAGTTCGCCGGTTTCGGGAACCAGCGCGTATACGCCATCGGGAGCGTTCACATACATGATGCCGTTGATGACCACCGGCACGGCCTCCGAGCCCGGCTTACCAGTGCGAAAGATCCAGGACTGCTTCAGTTGCTTGACGTTGTTGCGATCGATCTGCCGCAGCGCGGAATAGCGCATCGCGCCGGGATCGTTGCCGAACGATGGCCAATCCGCCTGGGCGAACAAAGCGGACGACAGCAGGAACAACATGAGTGTGCAAGTCACTTTCATACGATAACCCAGCATTGATTAGAGCGTCCGCACGGAAATGGACGTGCTGCTGCGAATCGCCGCGGAGAAGAAGACTCCTCGCCGCGCGGAGTTGTCCGCACAGGTTTTGTTAGCATGTGGGTTAAGGAAGTTCGAGCCGATCGTTCGCAAGGAGGTGGAAAAGATGTCGTTTCTGATCGGACCGAGGGTCGAACCGAAGGTAGCGCGAAAATGCTGCGCTTCGGAAAAGGACCTCAAAAGCTGGGGCGGAAGAATCCTCACTTGTAACTCCCTGCGCGAGATGTTTCGCTAGGGCCGCCGCGAAACACTTTGGCCGCCCGAGCGATCTTCGTTGGTGGAACAGCTTCCCATGTGGGCAAGAGTTGGATGTCCACCGCCATCTGCCGCTACCTGCGCACTCTTGGCATTCGCGTTGCGCCGTTCAAGGCGCAGAACATGTCGAACAACTCCTATCCGTGCGCGAGTGGCGGCGAGATTGGACGCGCGCAGGTGGTGCAGGCGGAAGCATGCGGGCTGGAGCCGGAGACCGACATGAATCCGGTGCTCTTGAAACCGTCCTCCACGCATGGCAGCCAGTTGGTGGTGAACGGGTTGGTGCACGGTGACATCGCGGCGTCTAGCTACGCCGGGCACAACGATTTTCTGCGCGAGCAAATCCACGCCGCCTGCGATCGCTTGAGCGGCCGCTTCGAATACATTGTGATGGAGGGCGCGGGCAGCATCGCCGAGATGAATCTCCGCGCCACGGACTTGGCGAACCTCGCCATAGCGCATTACGCCGGCGCGCGCGGTTTGCTGGTGGCCGACATCGATCGCGGCGGGGTCTTCGCATCCATTTGTGGAACGTTGGATCTGCTCCCGCCGGACGAGCGCGCTCTCATGAGGAGCTTCGCCGTAAATAAGTTCCATGGCGACCGCGATCTATTTGCCGCCGGCGTTGCATTCCTGGAGAGTCGCGCGGGAACGCCTTGCCTTGGTGTTTTTCCCGCTGTGCGCGACATCCGAATCGATGACGAAGATAGCGTAAGCTTGGAAGGTGCGCGCGGTGTCGCCGGTTCTCGCATCGCGGTGATTCACCTGCCGTGCATCTCAAACTTCACCGACTTCAGGCTTTTGCCGTGCCGTTGGATTTCGCTGCCCGATGAGTACCCGGTAGAATGGATCATTCTTCCTGGAACAAAAAACACGATCGACGATCTCGATTGGCTCCGGCAACAGGGCTTGGCCGATTGGATCCAGGACCGG
>JACPVQ010000153.1 GCA_016191645.1 Candidatus Solibacter usitatus | reverse complement strand
GGTGCACCTACGATCCCGCCGAGGCGGAGCCTTCTCGCGAAACGGGAATTCCGCGAACGGCCGTGATCGCTACGGAGAACACGCCCGGCGCAGGCGGTACCGTGGCCAACAATCTGGCGGCGCTCGGATGCATGCGCGTGGCCGTTCTCGGCGTGATTGGCTGCGATGGCAATGGTTGGGAGTTGAAGCGTGCCCTGGCGGCGCGTGGCATTGAACTCGGCCTGCTCCTCGAATCGGATCGGATCAACACCTTCACCTACACCAAGCTGCTGAATCGCCAAAGTGGCGACGAAGATCAACCCCGTGTGGATTACATCAATCAACAGCCGCTGCCCGAAGAGCTCGAACGTCAATTGATCGATCGATTGCACGAGTTCGTGAGTTCGTTTGATGTCGTGCTGATTTCCGATCAGGCGGAAACGGCCACCGGAGGAGTGGTGACGGCGGGAGTTCGCGAGGCTGTCTCGCAGCTTGCCCGGCGGCATCCGGAAAAAGTCTTCTGGGCCGATTCTCGCTTGCGCCCGGAACTCTTTCGGGACGTCATTCTCAAGCCGAACGAAGACGAAGCGGCCGCTGCGTGCCGCCGCGCATTGGGTAAAGTGGATTTCCACAAGTTGCAAGCGTTAACACGTTCTCCGCTGCTCTACGTCACGCACGGAAGCCGCGGAGTGGCCATCTATCACGACCGTGAGGAGTGGGTGGATACGGAGCCTGTTGTGAATCCCGTCGATATCTGCGGCGCGGGCGACAGCTTTTCCGCTGGAGCCGCCATTGCATTTCACCTCACGCGCGACGCCATACAATCCGCTGTCTTCGGGAACCTTGTGGCGTCCATCACCATCATGAAAAAAGGAACGGGGACGGCATCCCCCACTGAGGTTCGACAAGCCGATATGCCCTTGGACATATGAACACCCTTGCCATCGACATCGGCGGGACCAAGTTCACGGTCGCAGTGTTCGAAGGCGAGCGCATGGTGCGCCGCGAATCGCAATCGACGGATCGCGAAGGTGGCCCGGTATGGATGCTCGCGCGGATCCAAGGCATTGTCGAAGAATGGCGTAAAGAGATTCCGCTTCATCGCTGCGGAATCGGATTTGGCGGACCTGTCGATTTCCCATCGCAGCGCGTCACCCTTTCCACGCATGTCGGCGGCTGGGGGGAGTGGCTGCGCGGGATGGACCTCGTCTCGATCCCCTTCCTCGCCTTCCTCGGCGCCCTGCTCGCCATCGGCGTCGTTTCGACCGGCGCAACCGGCCGAGGCAGCCTACGGAGCAGGCCGCGCACGCGATCCGCTTTTCTACATGACGCTTTCCACGGGCATCGGCGGCGGCATTGTACAAAACGGCCAGGTGTGGCGCGGCGCGGATTCCTACGGCGGAGAGATCGGCCATCTGACGATTCATCCCGGCGGCCCGGAATGCCTGTGCGGCGCGCGCGGCTGCTTCGAACGTATGTGCGGCGGTTTGTGGCTGGAGCGCGACTATGGCCGCCCCGCCTCGGAGTTGCTTCAGAATCCGGAATTCGTCGGCGGATACGTAGTCGATCTCGCGTTGGGCCTGAAGGCATGCATCATGCTCCTCAATCCCGCGCGCATCGTGATTGGCGGCGGCATTGCCAAGGCGGGAGAGGCGCTCTTCCAACCTTTGCGTGAGGAATTGCGAAAACAGATTACATCCTGGTCGCGCGCGAGAATCGACGTGGTTCCCGCCGCGCTGGGAGACGATTCGGTATTATATGGCGCATTGGCGCTGGTGGAAAGGAACTGACAAAGTGAATTTTGCGGAAACTTATCAATCGAGTTTAATGAAGACCATTCAGGGCATCGACGTGGCAAAAGTGCAGCAGGCCATCGGTTTGTTTAAGGAGGCGAGGGCCAACGGAAAACGCATCTTCGTATTCGGCAACGGCGGCAGCGCGTCGACGGCGTCGCATTTCGCTTGCGACATCGTAAAGGGCGCAAGCTTCGGGCGTGACAGCAAATTCAAGATCATGGCGCTCACGGATTCCCTGCCCACTATGACGGCGTACTCAAACGATGTCTCCTACGACGTTGTCTTCCTGGAGCAGTTGAAGAACTTCGCCGAACCCGGCGATCTCGTGATGGGCATCAGCGGATCGGGCAATTCGCCCAACGTGCTGCGCGCCATGGAATACGCCAATTCCATCGGCTGCAAGACGATGGCCCTCACGGGACGCGACGGCGGCAAACTGGGGCCGCTGGCGCAACTCGACATCAACGTTCGCGAGCCGCATATGGGCCGTATCGAGGACGCGCACATGATTGTGTGCCACATGATCGGCTACTACTTCATGGACGCCGAGGCGTAGTTATACTACTGCTCTTGTTTGCGCTGCGCTTCTGTGTGAGGCAGATCTCCAGATCCCGCTCTTCGGCATGTCGATTACCGCCGGCAGAGGCGGTCTGGAGACCGCCTCGCAGATCTGGAGATCTGCCCCACACAGCAGCCGAAGACTACGGTTTCGGAAGGCCAAAACAAAACAGGCTGCGCGTGCTGCGGATGAAGATGCGCCCACCGGCGATGGCAGGTGTCGCATAAACAGGCTCTTCTAAATCCGTGGTGGAAAGTAAGCTGTGCTCCTTGCCCGCCTTTCGCACCGCGATCACGCCGCCTTCCGTAACGAAGAAAACCTTCCCGTCGGCCGCCACCGGAGAGGCGTAGATTTTGTCCGCCGCCGTTCGCAGCCGCGTCTGCGCGAATGCTTCTCCGGTCTTTGGATCAAGGCTGGTGAGAATGCCTCCGTCGCTGATCATATAGAGAATCCCCCCATACAACACCGTCGAGGGCAGCTGCGGAATGGATCGGTGAAACTTCCACAATACGCGCCCCGCGCTGTTGATGGCGAGCAGGGCATTCTCCGCCGCCATGCTCTTGCGGTACATCTCCCATTCTTCCGCGTCCAGTCGTCCGTCGCCGTCCATATCGATGTACTCGAGAAACTTTTTCGCGGGACCTTCCGGCAGTTCAGCCCTTTCCAGAAAGCCGTTGTTGTTCCCGTCGAACTTTCGCATCGCTGCGAAATCCGGAACGGCCACATGCTTGCCGGGATCGTTATCGGGCATGTTGTAGCCGTTGATATAGACTACATCTCCATCGACGACGGGAACGGATTTCATTTCCGATGCCAATCCATCAGCGTGCCAGAGCGGCTCTCCTGTCTCCGCTTGATAGGAATTCATGCGAAAAGATCCGGGCGCAATCACCTGCAGCGGTCCGCCCTTGGCCTGATACAGCACCGGCGTGGAATGTCCGCTGACGGCCTCGGGGCGGCTTCTTCGCCACCGCTCCGTGCCCTTGTTTTTGTCGACGGCAAGAACGAACGAGCCGCGTTTCTGGTCGCACACAAGAACTATCGTCGAGCCCGCAACAATCGGCGAAGCGCCCATGCCGTAGAAATTGTCGAAAGGCCCAAGCGGCAATCGCCATCGCTCGCCGCCATCCAGGGTGTAGGAGATGAGGCCGAACTCCTGAAAGAACACGTAGACTGCCCCATCGCCCGCAACCGGCGTTGGCGATGCCGCGTTGTTTCTCTTGTCAATCGTATCGCGGCGAAGTCGAGGGCACTCGCGCTTCCACAGCAGCGCGCCATCTTGAGACCGCAGGCAAAGAGTCACCAGACGGTCCTTCTCAATGCCCGTGAAAAACACTCGATCGCCATAGACGATAGGCGACGAATGTCCCGGCGGCGTGTCCACTCTCCAAAGCAGATTCTTAGTTGGCCCCAACTCCGACGGTAAGCCAGACGAGGCGGCCACTCCGCTTCCGTTCGGCCCGCGAAAACGCGGCCAGTCTTCGGCACAAGAGAAAGCGGCTAATAAGAGACCTGCAAGAACGGCGCGCATCATTCCACTGTACGCGATACAATCGCGCCACTGTACGCGATACAATCGCGCCACTGTACGCGATACAATCGCGCCACTGTACGCGATACAATCGCGCCATGACCAAACGGAACGTCATTTCGATTCTCGCTGCTTGCGCTCTCTTCAGCTCACTCCTTTCAGCGCAGGAGAAAAAGAAGCGCGCGCCTCGATCCGATGGGCCCCAACCGCGCGTTGTCTCTCCCGGTGGACCGTCTCAAGCTCCTTCCGACGCCTCCATTCTCTTCGATGGCAAGAACATGTCGGGGTGGCGGACACGCGACGGAGGGCCTGCGAAGTGCACGCCGGAAAACGGCGAAATGGTCTGCAAGACGGGTTCGGGCGACATCTACAGTGTCGAAAAATTCAAAGACGCGCAAATCCATCTGGAGTTCGCAGTTCCCCACATGCCCGCTGAAAAAGGCCAGCGGCGGGGGAACAGCGGCGTATTCCTTCATTCCTGCTACGAGGTGCAGATTCTTGACTCTTTCGAAAACCCAACTTACGCCGATGGATCGCTTGGCGGGCTGTACGGAGTGTCCGCGCCCATGGTGAACGCCGCGCGCAAGCCGGGGGAATGGCAAAGCTACGACATGATCTTCCGCGCGCCGCGTTGCGACACAGGCGGCAACCTTACCGAACCGGGCCGGCTGACAGCGTTGTTGAACGGCGTGCTGGTGCAGGATCACGTGGCCATCACAAAGAAAGGCTCAGGCTGCCGGCACGACAACATTTGCGATGCCGGTCCGCTTCGTTTGCAGGATCACAGCGGTTTCCCCGGCGCGCCGGTTACAGTCATGAAATTCCGCAATGTCTGGATACGAAAATTAGAGTAGGCTGGAATCGGAGGGTGTGTGTACCTCATCCGGATTGCCGCGATTTTTCTGAGCCTGCCGCAACTTGGCTTGGCCCAATTTGGCGACACGCTGCGCATGATGTGGAGTCATGGCACGTGCGCGGGCACGGGTCCGTCGCGCTACACCGTCTCGCCGATGGATCCGGCTGACGTATCGTCCTATCTTCCTCTGGGTCTCATGGTGGACGCGCATGTGACCCCAATCGATCATGTTTATTTCTCTCCCAGGAACTCCGCTCTCGGGCGTGACGCCTACGCAGTGCGCGCGCCGGCTGACGGCGTGATTGTCCATATCCAACGACGCATGCAGTTCGTGGGCGATTCTTCCATCGTGCGCGGACCCACCGACGAATTTCGTGTCGTGATGGAGCACTCCTGCAGCTTTTGGACGTACTTCGACCTCATTACAAGCCTGGACCCCGTGATCGTGGAAGCGATGGGTGGATTGCGGGAAACGCAGCAGCCCGTGCTCGTGCGGATTCCCGTTACGGCCGGTCAAACCATCGGGCGAATTGGCGGTCAGACGCTTGACATGGGCACGGTGAACGCGGAAACCGCACTGCCGGGATTGCTTGTCCCGGAACATTACGCGGCCGAGCCGTGGAAGGTCCACACCGTTGACCCGCTCGACTATTTCGACCCGGCGATTCGCGAGGCATTATTGGCCCTCAATGCAAGGCAAGTGGAGCCGAGAGGTGGCCGCATCGATTACGATGTCGACGGCCAGTTGGTTGGAAACTGGTTCCGCGAGGGCAGCAATTGGTATCGCGGAATTGAGCAGTCCTACTACTGGGCCGGACACTTTTCGGCGGCCTACCATTATATGGATCCTTCGAAGATCGTTATCTCGATCGGCGATTTTCAAGGCCGCTCGCGCCAGTTTTTTGTGACAGACAACGGCCCCGATCCCACGCAGATTGGCGTGGATACCGGACCGGTGAAGTACGAGTTGCTTCTCAACGGCCCCGGCGGCTTGCAGCGTCAGGGCGTCCTGCTGGTACAACTTCTGGAAGGCCGCAAGCTCCAGTTGGAAGTCTTTCCTCAAAAGATTCCGTCCGAGGTCGACGGATTCACCGAAGCTGCGCGAATCTATTTGCGCTAGCGCAGTGTGGGGTCAGGCTCCCTATGAGCCCTGGGCCCACGAATCGTGATGATGTGGGGCAGATCTCCAGATCTGCAGCGGGATCTCCAGATCCCGCATGGCCTCGCAAGAGGCCATCGGCTGCTTTGCAGCCGCCCGGGAGTTTGCGGTTACTTCCGGCAGAGCCGGTCTGGAGACCGGCTCGCAGATCTGGAGATCTGCCCCACACAAACTCGGGAAATGTCCAAACTCGAGCCCGCGAAGCGGGCGCCGTGGGTGGGTTTTCGACCGCGCAGCGGGTTCTCCAGATAATCTACAGATCCCACTTGTTCGGAGATATCCTGCGCTAGAGCTTCCGAATACAGAACAACGTGTTCTGGCCGCGCAAATAGATGGACCCATCTACAACCACGGGGCTGGACACGAACATCTGATCCGTCAACGTGTTCGTGGCAAGTATCTCAAACTTCTCGCCCATCTTCACCACCACGACATCCCCATCTTCGGTGGCAAGATACAATTTGCCGTTCACCGCTACAGGCGAAGCTTTGAAGTTGTAAGGCTTGCCCAGGCGTTGCTGCGAATAGTAAGCCTCGCCGGTTGTGGCGTTGAGGCAGCTTAGCTGACCATTGTCGGTGACGAAGTACAACTTGTTGTCGTGCAGCACCGGAGATGCGCTGTACGAATTTCCCCGCTGATTCGTCCACAGAATGTTCTTCGACCCCGTAAGATCGCCCGTACCCGGTTTGATGGCCATCATATTCGGCTCGCGGTGTCCGCTCATTACATAAACGATTCCGTTGTGTATCAAAGGAGCGGGAATCACGTTCGACCCCAGCCCTTTGCATTCCCACACAAGATTCCCCGTCTTGAGATCGTACGAACGGACCTTATTGGAAGCGGCCACCACCACTTGCTTCATGCCGCCCACATCGATTCCCAAAGGCATGGCCCAGGCGCTCTGCTCCTCGCGGTCGGCGCGCCAGAGTTGCTTGCCCGTCGCCTTGTCCAGAACCAGAATGTGCGAACCCTCTTCCTGATCGAAGCCAAGAATCAGGTAATTGTCGTAGACTACGGGCGCGATCCCCTCGCCGAATTGAAGACGCATCTTCATGGACGGGAAATCCTTCTGCCATTTCAAATTGCCTTCCAAATCGTAGGCGTAAATTCCGCGCGAACCGAAAAAGGCGTACACCAGCTTGCCGTCCGTGGTGGGACTGTTGGACGCAAAGCTGCCATACATCCTGTGGTAGCCCTCGTGAGGCGAACCGGTCTTCGCGGTCTTTTCCCAGAGCACTTTTCCGCTGTTCTTGTCGATGCACATCAGTGCAAATCGATGCTCTTTTCCCACACCCGTCCCACCGCCGGCTCCTCCGCCGCCGCCCGGACGAGGCCCGCCCTTCTTGCCGCCGGGAGGAGGTCCGCCTTGTCCAAAGCCGGGTCTTATATAATCTACAATATTTAAAAGTGGCGTGATATTTTTACTTTTATAACGTAAAAGTAAAACGAGAAACTCGTAAATTTACGCAATTTTCTGTTACAAGATCAACACTTTAACTGTAAATTGTAAAGTTAATTTTTTT
>JACPVQ010000183.1 GCA_016191645.1 Candidatus Solibacter usitatus | reverse complement strand
GGACGAAGGTGACCTCCGATTTCGACAGCGGTACGATGGGTTCAGCCGCCGACAACTGCATCGTCAGTGGCAGCAGCAGACCAGACACCAGGGGTGAAAGTCGCATGGGATCCTCCGCGGCCGGAAGCTCGTGGCTGACCGGCAGATGGTGGCGTTGATCACGATGATGGGGCGGCAGCGGACACCGCTGTGCCCACATCCATCGCGCTCGTGCTGGTTGGCGACGGAGAGCGAATGGATGCAGGTGGCGGGACGCACCGCCGCGCGGCGGTTGAAAGAATATTGGGCTCAGCGCGCGTGACTGCGGTCACAGCCATTGGAAACGACCTCTTGCACAATGAATGCGGAGGCATTTCATGGAACACCCGGTTGAAGAGTTGATGTCGGAACACCGCCTGATTCTGCGCATGCTGGCGGAGTTGGAACGGAGAGTGGTGCAGGACGAGGGGGGCGAATTTCCCGCGGATTTCGTGGCGCGGGCACTCGATTTCTTTGCAACCTTCGCCGATGCGCGGCACCACGCGAAGGAAGAGCGCGTCTTGTTTCCGGCGCTCATCGCGGCGGGAATGCCATGCCAGGGCGGACCCGTGGCCGTGATGGAGAATGAGCATGTGATCGGCCGGGCTTGTCTGGCAAAAATTCGCGAAGAACTGCCCGCCGCGCGAGGCGGATCGGCTGCGGCGGCTTCCGCCATCCGCGCGGCCGCGCGCGAGTATTGCTCGCTGCTTACCAATCACATTTGGAAGGAAGACAACATTCTGTTCCGAATGTCGCGGGAACTGCTCTGGTCGGAGGAAGATCAACAGCGCCTACAGCGTCAGTTTCATGACGCCGCCGATCCTTTGTTGAGCGAGCAGACTCTGCGCAAGTACGAGGCGGTGGTGAATGAGGCGGAGTCTCAGTGCGCCGCAAGTTCCGCGGCAGGCGCGTATGTGCGATCGACATAATCGTTCAAAATGCCGATGAACTCGGCGACGATTCCATCCCCACGCAAAGTGCGCAAAAGTTTGCCATCCACGTACACCGGCGCAACAGGTTCTTCAAATGTGCCCGGCAGCGAGATGCCGATGTTGGAATGCTTCGACTCTCCGGGCCCGTTCACCACACAACCCATCACGGCGACTTTCAATTCTTCGACGCCGTGGTATTGCGTTTTCCATACCGGCATCTGATCACGCAGATACTTCTGAATATCGGAGGCCATCTCCTGGAAAAAGGTGCTGGTTGTCCGTCCGCAGCCGGGGCAGGCGGTCACTTGCGGCGTGAAACTGCGCATGCCGAGCGATTGCAGAACCTGCTGGCTCACCAACACTTCCTCGGTTCGATCGCCATTCGGCGCGGGCGTGAGCGAGGCGCGAATGGTGTCGCCGATGCCTTGCTGCAACAGAATGGAGAGCGCCGCGGTGGTGGCCACAATGCCTTTCGCGCCCATGCCCGCTTCAGTAAGGCCAAGATGCAGAGCGTAATCGCATTGCGCCGCGAGTTTCAAATAGACGTCGATCAGGTCCTGCACGGTGCTGACCTTCGCGCTGATGATGATACGATTGCGCGGCAGCCCGTAGCCTTCCGCGGCTTGAGCGGACAGAACGCCGCTGGCGACAATCGCGTTGATGGTGACATCGCGCGCGTCTAACGGTTGCGGCAACGCGGCATTCTCATCCATCATCTTCGTCAACAACGCCTGGTCGAGAGAACCCCAGTTGACCCCGATACGCACGGGCTTTCCGAATTCGATGGCCGCCTCCACCATGGTGCGGAAATTATCGTCGTGCTTCTTGCCGATATTCACGTTGCCGGGATTGATGCGATATTTGGACAGCGCGCGCGCGCACTCGGGAACCTTGCGCAGTAGAATGTGGCCGTTGTAATGAAAGTCGCCGATGATGGGAACGCGCACGCCGAACTGCCGCAGCGTATCGACGATTCTGGGAACCGCGCGAGCCGCCTCTTCGGTGTTCACCGTTACGCGGACCAGCTCCGAGCCGGCCTTCGCCAGCGCCATCACCTGATTCACCGTAGATGGCGCGTCCGCGGTATCGGTGTTCGTCATCGACTGCACCACCACGGGGTTGCATCCACCCACCATCACACCGCCCACGTCCACGGCGACAGACTTCCGGCGCACCATCATTGCCATTTCGTTGTGTATTGCTCCTCTTTGATTTTATCAGTTGCACGTCGCTCTGCTATCCGGTAAGATGCAGAATCGTCCTCAACTACTATGTCAAAACGTACATTCTATGCCGTTTCGTTTTCCGCGCTCACGCTGTTGGGCCTTGCCGTCACTCAATCCGATGCCAAACCGGATGAGGTGAAGCTGATCACGCAAGGCGTGTGGTTCCGTGAAGGGGACCTCATGGGGAAGGGGCACTGCAACAACATCATCATCGAGATGAAGGATTATCTGGTGGTGATCGACGCTAATTTCCCCAGCGGTGCGCAGGCCGCGCTGGCCGACATCAAAAAGATTTCCAGCAAGCCGGTGCGTTACGTATTCGATACGCACCATCATGGCGATCATGCGTACGGGAATCCGGTCTGGTCGAAGATTGGCGCGACCACGCTGGCGCATCAGGGCGTTGTCGACGAGATGAAGCGTTACGAGCCGAAGAGATGGACGGAGACCAGCAAGCAGCGGGAAGACGTGGGAAGTCTGAAACTGGCTACCGCGGAACCGCCAAAACAGACGTTCAGCGACAAGCCGTTCGTAATTGACGATGGAAATCGCAAGATCGAATTTCATCATTTTGGCTGGGCGCATACGCGCGGCGATGGATTCGCATACCTGCCGAAGGAGAAGATCATCTGCACCGGCGATGCGGCCACTAACGGACCTTACAACTACACTGCCGATGCGAATATCGGCAACTGGCCCGACGTGTTGGGCAAAGCCGCGAAGCTCGATTTCAAACAGGTTCTACCGGGCCACGGTCCTGCCGGAGACCGCACCGTGATCACGGGCGAGATTGAATTCATGATGGCGCTGCGCCGCGCCGTCCGCACGCAGATCCAGTCCGGAAAGACGCTCAAAGATCTAGTGACGATGAAGGACGGTAAGCCCGTCGCAACCAGCCTCAAACTCCCCGATTCCGTGAAGAACTGGGTAGGGCCGTTTCTGGCGGCGCAGGTGAACGACGCCTTCGAAGAGTTGACGATGAACAAGCCGCACGGCGACTTGCCCCACTAGCTGTGGGGTCAGGTCTCCAGACCTGCCGCGGGATCTCCAGATCCCGCATGGCCTCGGCAGAGGCCATCGGCTGCCGCGCAGACGTGTTCAGCGCAGAGAAACTCCCAACAGAGGCGGTCTGGAGACCGCCTCGCAGATCTGGAGATCTGCCCCACAGAGCAGCACAGCCGAAACCGTGGCTTGGTACAAACAGTAGTTCAGAGTTTACAAATACACTCGGGTGACGCGCGCGCTGATGCCGCACAGCACGCTGTAAGAGATGGTTCCGGCGGCGCGCGCAATGTGTTGCGCCGTCTGCGTCGCTTCGCCTTCCGTTCCAATAATAGTCACGGCATCGCCTTCGCGAAGTTCCGGCGCATGGCTGATGTCGATGGTTGTGAGATCCATGGAGACTGCGCCCAGAATCGGGCACAGTTTGTCCGCCGCGATGATGCGGCCTTTGTTGGAAAGCCTGTGCGGCAGCCCGTCCGCATAACCGATTCCCAGCACTGCGATGCGCATATCCGTGGGTGCGGTGAACATGGCGCCATAGCCCAGGGGCGCGCCCGCGTGCACATCCTTTATCAGCACGATGGAGGCCTTCCAACGCAACACGGGCTTGACCTCAATCGACGGGCGCGGCGCATCGCCCTTACCCGCCGCCCAATAACCGTAAAGAGCGATTCCCGGGCGCACCATGTTCTTCCACGTCTCAGGCCGTGCCAGCATCACAGGATTCGTGCTCGACAGATGAACATAGCGCGGAGCCAACCCCGCCTTTGTCAACCCGTTGTGAATCGACGTGAATCGGTCCGTCTGCGACTCCGTCTGCGTGGAAGTGAAATCCGCCGAACTTGCAAAATGCGTCATCAAGCCTTCGAGAGTTCCCGTGCCTGCCCGAACTGCGGCGGCGATTTCTTCAACGGACGCCGGGGTTCCCATGCGTCCCATTCCGGAATCGATCTTTAGATGATACGGGCCCGGACCCGCCGCCCGAACCTCTTGCAGCGAATGCAGCGCGGGCGTCAATTCGAAATCGCGCAGTTGCCCTTGCTCCCAGGGAAGCACGCCGCCCATGATCAGAATCCTCGCGTCGATGTGCGACTTCCGCAGCGCCACGCCCTCCTCCACGCTGCTCACAGCCAGCCATCGCACGCCCCCGGCGATCAAAGTTCGCGAGACCTCGATTGCGCCGTGCCGGTAGGCGTCCGCTTTCACCACCGGCATCACCTCGACGCCGGAACCTACCGCCGACCGGATCGCGTGCAAGTTCGCGGCGAGCTGCTCACGCGAGATCTCTACCCAGCACCGCAGGCGGCGGTTCATCGCATCATCTCCGCAAAAAGCTTCTCGTATTGGTCCGTCACGCGCTCCCAACTGTAGCGAGCCATCACACGCTCCATCGCTTTCATGCCCCACGCGGCGCGTTCCTCTTCGCTCATCGCCAGCGCCTGACGCATGACAGCGGTGAGGTTGTCCTGCTCAAACGGGATGCCCACGCCGCCCGCCACTTCCTCATTCTCCGCTGTTCGAAGATAGAGCACCAGGCAACCACGCCCCATCGCCTCAATCAATGCCGGATGCGTACCACCCACTTCCGTCGCGTGCACATAGGCGAAGCAATGCGACTGCAATTCCTCATAGCCTGTGCCGTAAATTGCGCCGGGCAGCACGACGCGCGGATCTTTCGTGTCCCTCACTTGGCGAATGTATTCCACGGCGTACGGCGCATCGCCGACAAGCGCCAGTTTCAGCGTCGTGTCGAGTTGTTCGAACGCCTGCCGCACCAGTAACGGATTATTCTCCGGCTCGAACCGCGTCACATATAAGAAATACCGGCCGCGTTCCAGAGACAATCGAGCCAGTTCCGCGTGCGCAGCTGTTTTTCCGATGGGCGCGCCATAGGGAATAAAGGTGGTTTCGGCTTGATATCGTTGGCGATAGTAAGCGGCAATATTTTCTGCATCGCTGACCGTTCGTGATGGAAAGAGGACGGCCAATCTTTCCGAAATCAAATACCACGTTCTCGCCAGCCGGTTCCACTTCTTCCGCTTGCGCTCCAATCCGTCGACGTTGAGCGCCACAGGGATTCCGAGAACGCGCGGCAGCCACGTATAGATGGCATTCGCCGCATTGCAGCACAGTACGACGTCAGGCCGCAGAAAAATTACATGCAGCGTCGAAATGGCGGTGTGGAAGAGCGTATCGAAATACTTGTGCGGAAGAGAGGGAAGCCAAACGCGTTCCACACCCAAATAAGTTTTCGCGGAAAGTTTATTGCGGCAGTAGACGGTTACGCGGTGGCCACGCGAGACTAAACGCCGTGACAACTCCTCGGCGAACGTTTCGAAGCCCCCGTAATTGGCGGGGATGCCTCTGGTGCCGAGGATTGCAATATGACGGCCCACATGGAACCGCTAGCCTCTTGCGGCTTTGGACCTGGCTGCTACACGAGGGCGAGGCTTCTGCCGGGAGATCATCGCCTTAGATACGGGCAGGCTGACCGGCTCGTACGCAAACCACTTGGCGATGTATTCATCGCTCACGCGTTTGCGGCGCATGATCTCACGCCGCTTCGTCCAAGCCTTGTTCCAATTCTTCGCCAGGTACCAGAACGCTTTCAGCGAGCGCTGTTCGCGCATGAAGCAGCAACCGAGCACGATCAGATCGCGGCCCAGAATGGAGAAGAGGTTGCGCCGGTACAGATGGCCGCTGATGTTCTTGATGCGCATCAGGAAGCGGTTCTTCACCGAGTGCATGTTGATAGCGGCGGGAAGAGCGCGGCGGTTTCCGGGAAGGACGGCGCGCACGTGATACCCGCGCGCATGCGGCGTATACAGGCATCGCCAGCCCATCAATTGCGCGCGCCATGCCACGTCGGCGTCTTCGCGGTAGGTGAAGAAATCGGGATCGAAAAATTCACCGCAGATGGTGATGTCTTCAATCATCTCGCGCCGGTATAGCGCCGCCGCCGCCGTTGCGCCGAAAACGTATTCGTAGCGGACGTAATGTCCGTTGTCCACTTCCTGGCTGCCGCGGTCCAAGTGCCGCAACATGGGAGTAAAGAAGATGCCGGTGGAATCGACGAGGGGTTTATCGGGAAGGTCGAACGTTGCGGAGATGGCCAGCAGTTTGCCGCAGATGGTGCCTGCTTTCGGATCGAGCTGGCCGGCTTCCACCAAGGCTGAGATGAAGTCCGTCATCAGCAAAACGTCGGGATTCAGTGTGAGAACCCATTCGCCGCTGGAAAGTTGGATCGCTTGATTCTGCGCGGCCGCGAAACCGACATTCTCTTCGTTGTAGACGATACGGCAGCGGTCCTCGAACTGCTCCAGCAGGTCGATGGTGCCATCCGTGGAGGCGTTATCGATGACGATCACCTCAGAATTTGGATAATCCTGAGCGAGCACCGATTCAAGGCAGCGCTTTATAAAACGGCCGCTGTTATACGTCACTATCGTGACGGTGACCAAATCGTTAAATGACATGCATCTGAGCCCGGTTTTGTTATTTTTTCTGCCGGATTAATTCCGCCGTTCCACCACTGCCGAGACACAACGAGTGTAAAGCTAAACGTATAACCTTACCATAAACGGCAGCGGGTTCGAGACTTACGGTTTTGCAAATCCCCATCACCAGCCGCGACACTCCCCCGACAGCGACGGCACCAGCGACAAGGGCCTGTGTCCTTCGAGGCAAGTGCAATGCGGCATATCTTAGAAGGCTACCATACCAGAGCCGTTGCCTGTCGCTGGTTCCAAGTTGATTCGCCGAATGAGCGCCCTTGTGTGTGGCCACCGCCGCCGGGACGTATTCAATTCCATGACCACTTTCAACGAGGCGTTTGCAGAAATCGACGTCCTCGAACCACACGGGATAAAAGCGTTCATCCATACCGCCGACGCTGTTCCAGTTGTCCCGCCGGACAAGCAGAAATGCTCCCGCCGGCTGCTCCACGGGACCCGCGTTGTTTTCATCGCGATCCAGATAACGATAGCGGAGGTTGGCAGGGTTGGATGGCCACAAACGATTTATGCCGAGGACTTCGAAGCACAGAGCCGCCGCAGTGGGAAAACGCCGGATGGAGAATCCGCGCTGCCAGCGGCCATCTTCGTCCACCAGTTTTCCGGCGGCGGCGGCGATGCCGGGACGTCTGCACGCCGCTTCGAGTAAACCGATTCCTGTAACAATCACGGCGTCCGGATTCAGCAGCAGAATAAATTCCGTGCTTGCTTCCGCGACGCCTTGATTGACGGCGGACGCAAATCCGCGGTTTTCTTTATTTGCGATTACACGCACGTTGCGCTTCGCCGCTTCGCCGGCGCTGCCGTCGCGGGACGCGTTGTCGACGACAATCGCGTCGATGCCCGCTGCGATGCACGCATCCAGACAACGTCCTACGACGTCCGCGGATTGGTAAGTGACGACGATGGCGGTGGTCCGAGTCATGTGAGTGCGAAGTAGATTCTCCACATGCGGTCGAATCCGCTTTGTTCCTGAAGCTTGCGCAATTGATCTTCGCTTTCGCTGAGAATGTTTGCCGTGCTTTCGTTTCTTAAGCCCGCGCGCGCCGCGCGCAGCCCTTCGATTTTTCCGCGCAGCCACGAAAGGCCGGCTCCGTGCCGTGTTGCTACCGCACCCCAAAGCAATTGCCCAAGCACTGCGTGCCATAGATATCGCCTGGGAAAGTGCTTCGCAAACAACAAGACCTGATTGCGCGAGATATATCTCACCGTTTCGCCACTCCACACGCCGAAGGAAGCGCTCCCCGCGTGCCGTGCGACGGCCTTGGGAACATACAAGCCGCGATGTCCCTTCCGCGCGCAGCGCAATCCAAACTCGACATCTTCCAAATAAGACTCGAAACTTTCATCCAATGGACCCGCTTGGGTAAACAGCTCTCTGCGGAAAATAGCCGCCGTGAATGGGACAAACGAAATGCTTCGCGTTTGGTTCCACAATGGACCGTCGGCGCGTCCGTGGCCCGCACGCCAAGCGCATGCGCTCTTAGCCAGCAGGTCGTATCCGCCGTCGATCACGCCGGGATCATCCATGCGCAACAGCTTCCCGCCGGCGAACGCGGCGTTCTCCGCGATCGCGGCGCGCAACAGATTGCGCAGCCAGTCGCATTCCAGACGCACATCGTTGTTCAACACGGCCACCCATTCCGTAGACGATTCGGCGATGCCGCGGTTTACTGCGGCGCTGAATCCCGCGTTGCGCCCCATGCGAAGGACGCGCGCTCCCAGCCGCTCGCAGGCTTCCGCCGTATCGTCCGTCGATCCGTTATCCACTACGAGGATCTTTTCCGGTGCGGCGCTCTGATTCCGCAAATCGACGATTACCGCGCAGACCAAGTCCCTGAGGTTCCACGTCGGGATAATCGCGGTAACCATGTTCGTCACGAGGTGAAACGTTTCCGCACGAGAAACCAGAGGTTATGAAAACCGTCGCGCCATGGGTTCAATTTGATTTCACCCAGCCGCGATGAGTATTGAATGGAGATCTCCTGAAAACGGATGGACGCGTGTTTGAGGGCCTCAATTTTGATCTCTTCGGAAAATGCCATGCCATCGGATTCCAGCTTCATGTTCGCCAGAATCTTGCGGCGGAACACCCACATGCCCGATTGCGAATCGCGAATCCATCGGAAGTAGAGCAGCGACATGGCGAAGGAGAGAATGAAGTTGCCCATCTTATGTTTGAAGCTCATGGCGTTGCGATCGCGCACGGGGAAGCGCGACGCGTTGAGGAAATCCACATCCAGGTGCAGGAACGCTTCCAGCAAATACGAAATCGCTTCGGGAGGATAACTGTGGTCGCCGTCGAGGGTAATGACGAGGTCGCCGGTCGCTTCGGAAAAGCCGCGTTTGTAGCTGCGTCCATAGCCTCGCACATCCTCGCGAATCACCTTCGCTCCAAACGCGCCGGCCACTTCCGCGGTGCGGTCCGTGGATCCGTTATCGACAACAATGATCTGGTCCACGAAGTCCGGCATGCGTTTCAGCACCTGCTCAATGCCTTGCTCTTCGTTCAAACAGGGAATGACTACGGTGATCGTTTGGCCTTTATACAAGAGGTGTAATGTCTTTCCCGCGGGCTAATCTCAGATTACCCCAGGCGGAGGAATCAACGCATTCTGCTCTTGGTGTGCGAGGAGCGCAGTTGTATGTACATGCGCAGACGGCGCGGGAGCAGGCCGAACACACGGACAAAGAGACGGTACTTCCAGCCGGGAATGACGATCATGCGGCGGTGCTTCAGGGCGTTCAGCGACGCGCGCACGACACTCTCCGCGCTCATCCATAAATGTTTCGGAATGGTGTCGCGCGATACGCCCGCCACATCGTGAAATTCACTGTAAGTAAAACCGGGACAAAGGGCCTGCGTCTGGACGCCGGAGCGCAGTCCGCGCAGTTCCAGTTCGAGACCTTCGGTGAAAGCCACCATCCACGCTTTGGTGGCGCAGTAGCTCACATTGCTGGGGCTGGTCGCGAAGCCGGCCACCGACGCGACGTTGATCACCGCGCCGTCTCCGCGCGGCACCATGGCCTTGAGGGCGGCGTGCGTTAACTCAACGGCGGCCATCACGTGCAACTCGTGCATGGCCAGGTTCGTTTCCAGAGGAAGCTCCCAAAATCGGTACTTCGTTCCAAACCCGGCATTGTTGATTAGCATGAGCAAGCGCGGTTCGGTGGCAATCCGCCCGGCCACCATGCGGCATTCCTCAGGCGATTCCAGATCGGCGGGAAGGATTTCGCAATTTGTCTGGAGTGTTGCCGCAAGTTGCTCCAGCCGTTCCTTGCGCCGTGCAACCAATATCAGATCGAACCCGCGCGCCGCGAGTTGACGCGCAAATTCCGCGCCGATTCCCGACGAAGCGCCGGTGACCAAAGCGACAGGACGAGCGGATGCCATCCGCTTCAGGATAAAAAAAGCCGGAGCCCGGCGCTCGACACGCCTGGCATCCGGCTTCCCGCGTTAGAGGAAATGCGTGGTTACTGCTTGTTGGGTACGGCCGGTTTCGCCGGGGTTGCGGCGGCGGCCGGCGTGGCCGGCGTTGCTTTCTTCACGCGCTTCTTGTTCTTCGTCTTCGCCGGCGTCGCCGGAGTGGCCGTGGTGGTGGTTGCAGCAGGTGCGCCCGGTTTGGCGGCGGCGGCAGGCTTCTTGGCGTCGTCGGCAAACGATGCCGAGGCCATCAGCAACATCGAACTCAATGTGATTCCAAGTACTTTTTTCATGATCGGTCTCCTTAGTTTTACGCTGCAAGGTTGATTTGCGCAGCGTCATCTAATCCAATAAACGTGCGTGGATGCGCGGGGTTCCACGCGGCACGATTAAAGTTCCGTCATGAGGATTTCTTCATCAAACGCGCAACCGGTCTAAGCGCGCCGCGTGGGCTGCACCCACACCTTGGAGGCCGCCGCAACGCCCAGTTGTACCTGTTGCGCGCCGACACGCAGAGTGAGCGTATCGTCGTAGTTCCGGCTGAGCAGCCGCAGCGAAGAACCGGGACAGATGCCCAGCTCGTCGAGAAACTCCAGCAGCTTGCGATCCCGTTCAAACACGCTGACCACTTGCGCGGCGAGGCCCGCCTGCAGATCGTTGAGAGGCATCCATCCGCGTTCGCGGCGCACGTCCGGAGTATCCAGGCCAATGAAGTTGCCATGCGGACAAGCCTCGCCGGGCCCAAGTTTTTCCAGCAGCTTCTTTTCGAAATCGGCGGAAACCGCGTGCTCCAATTGCTCGGCCTCTTCGTGCACCTTATACCAATCCATGCCAAAGATCTCGGTGAGCATTCTCTCGATGAGATGATGGCGGTTGAGCAATCGCGTGGCGATATCGCGGCCGGAGCCCGCAAGAGTAATTGTGCCGTCCTTGGCGACATGAATCAGCCCATCGCGCTTCAGCCGCCTGACGGCCATGGTCACCGCGGGCGGAGAGACATTAAGCCAGCGGGCCAGCGTGGCGGCAATTACGGTCTGCCCCTCGCTCTCAGCCTCGGCGATCGCCTTGAGGTAATTCTCCTTGGAAATAGTGATGCGCACGCTCCTTAATTCTAACCCGAAGGGCCTCTCGCGCTTGTTCGCAACCTGATATCCTGTGTCGATGATGTATCGCACACTGCTTCTCTTGATGGGTGTTCTCTCACTGGCATTTGCGCAGACGCAGGAACCGCTGGATCTGTCCATGGTTCATCGCATTCGCGCGGAAGCCTTGCAGAACTCCAAGGTCATGGATCACATGTTCAACCTGACCGACGCCAACGGCCATCGCCTCACTGGATCTCCGGGTTATAAAAAGGCCGCGGATTGGGTGGTGAAGCAGGCGCAGAGCTACGGCCTTTCCAATGCCCACCTCGAAAAGTGGGGACCTTTTGGGCGCGGATGGGATTTCACGCGCTTTTCGGCGCACCTCATTGAGCCCACCTATGCGCCGCTCATCGGATTCCCTTTGGCGTGGAGCGAAGGGACAAAGGGTCCGGTTCGCGGGGAGCCGGTCCTCGCGGTGCTGCGAACCAATGAGGACCTGGACAAATTCAAAGGAAAACTGAAGGGCAAGATTGTGCTGGCCGATGCCGCGCGCGAAACGCCGCAGCTCACCACTCCTTTAGCGCGCCGCTACAGCGAGGAGGAACTCGACAAACTCGAACTCGCTCCCGAACCGGGTCAATTGGGCTTTTTTACGACGCGCACCAATTTCGCGGGACCGGGAGGACCTGGCGGACCCACACGCGGCAACTTCGCCGACGCGCGGCAGTTCCGCACCAAGCGCGCGGAGTTTCTGAAATCGGAGGGCGTGCTCGCCGTGGTTAGCACGGGCACAACGGCCGATGGCGGAACGGTTTTCTCCACGTCCGGCGGAAGCGAAGATCCGAAAAGAGCGGTCCCGCCTCCAATGATCGTTCTCACTCCGGAGCACTATAACCGCATTCTACGGCTGTTGGAAAAGAAGATCCCCGTGAAGTTGGAATTGGAAGTTGAGGCGAAGTTTTACGATGACGCTCAGGATTCCTGGAACGTCATCGCCGAGATTCCCGGCGGCAAGCGCAAGGACGAGATCGTCATGATCGGCGCTCATCTGGATTCGTGGCACGGCGGAACCGGAGCTACCGACAACGCGGCTGGCAGCTCGGTTGCGCTGGAGGTGCTGCGCGTTCTGAAATCTCTCAACGTGCAGATGGATCGCACCATTCGCATGGGCCTGTGGAGCGGTGAGGAACAAGGGCTGCTGGGATCGAAGGCATACGTGAAAGAGCGTTTCGCGGACCCCACCAAGATGGAACTCAGGCCGGAGCATTCCAAACTCGCCGGTTACTTCAACCTGGACAACGGCACGGGCAAGATCCGCGGAGTCTATCTACAAGGAAACGATATGGTCCGCCCCATCTTCGCGAAATGGCTGGAACCGTTCAAAGACTTGGGAGCGTCGCGACTTTCCATTCGCACCACCGGCGGTACGGATCATTTGAGCTTCGACGCTGTCGGCATTCCGGGCTTCCAATTTATCCAGGAGCCCATGGAATACAGCACTCGTACGCACCATTCCAATATGGATGTCTACGATCACATCTCCAGGGCCGACCTGATGCAGGCATCGGCGATCATGGCTTCGTTCGTTTACAACACGGCGATGCGCGCGGAAATGCTGCCCCGGAAGCCGCTTCCGAAACCGCAGCCCGAAAGGCGTCGCGGCGAGGGTCCGCCCAGCGGCACTCCTTCAGGCGGAACGCAATAGATTTTTCTGTCACGTTCCGCGCCCGGTTGCTACTATCAGGCATGAAGCGCATTCTGTTCTGCCTGATACTGTTGGCGACGCCGGCACTGCCGCAAGCGTCCGGCCCGTTGATGACGAAAGAAGAGATTCTCGGGTTTCTGAAGGCCCGCATCGGATCCGATCCGTGGCGGCATCCCAATAAGCCGCAAACCATCGCCGAGCTTGCCGGCATCATCGGCGCACGCGGAGTCAACTTCCGGTTGAGTTCGATGGATGCCTACATGACCGATCTCATCAACGCGGGGGCGAACGAATCGACCATCAAGTTTTACATTGACGCCAACTACGGCCCGCCGGCGCAATACGCCTATTACTTTTCCACGTGGGAGATGTTTGTCACGGGCGCGCCAACCTATAAGGTCGTCGGGAACCGCGCCTATCGTGTCAATGAAACCGGCGGTCTGTCCGGCACGCTGCGCATAGATCCCAACGGCACTTATCAATGGAAGCCCGGCCCGAAGGATTCGGAAACCAGCGGCCGGTGGCGTCAGGCGACGGTGCAGGAACTGAAGATCGGATACCAGGGAGGCGCCGGCATTGTTCTTCCAAATTCCTACACCGGTCAGGACTGGATTGTGACCAAGCGCGATCTGGTTGGCCAACATGAGGAGATGATCACGGTGGCCGTGGTCAACTCGCGAGGCCAAAGACATCTCGGCACGCGCAAGAAATAGATGCGCGGCAAATTTATTTCATAAAGGAGACCCTATGAATCGCTTACTACGTATATCACTGCTTCTGTGTCTGGGGATCGTCATCCCCGGGCTGCGTCAAGCCGCGGCCGACACCATCCAGATTCAATCGCCATTCAACAACTATTGCTTCGCCGTTCCCAATGCGGACTACCGCGCAGGCAATACATTGGTGATGTGGCCCTGCCTGTCCTCGCCGAACGCACTCATGCCGGGAACAGTATTCACGGCGACATCACCCGGCGGCAGGGCCGGAACGCTTCAGATTGGCGGCAAGTGTCTGGACGCTTTTATGAATACCAATCCGCCGACACTCGGGCTTTGGGATTGCCACGGTGGAACGAACCAGCTCTGGACCATCAATCCTGCCACCAGGAGCATCAGCAACTCTTACAACGGACAGTGCGTCGCGGTTCGCAACGCGGACCGTCGTCAGGGCAACGGAATCGTTCTTTGGAGGTGCATCGATGAGCCAAACCAGAAGTGGACTACATCGTTGGCGCAGACGCCTCCGCCTCCCGCGCCGGCCCCCGTACGTGCCCCCGCACCCGTGGCGCCAAGTGGTCCGAAGATGACAAACGCCTCGGGCGAGTACGAATACTGCTTTGGCGCGGTAGGCAAGGGATGCGACGGCTCCGGCATCACGCTGCCCAATGGGCGCTCAGACCTGCTGCCGCTCAAACTCGGCTGTAGTAACGAGAATGGCGGCTATCGGAACTGTTGGATTGTTCCGGGCAGTATCAAGCACGACAACTGTTGTGTCAACAATTCGAACGGGAAGGTGTGCGGCAAAACTCCGGAAACATCGGCCTGCTCCAATGAGTGGGAGATGGCGATGAACGACGTTGCCAACGGCCGCGGCTGGTTTCAAACCATTCCGTCCGGGCCGAGCGACCTTTCCCCCGTGCCGAGTTCACGCGTTGCAACCGGAGAAACCGCGTCCACGGTGAAACTCTGCGCGCCGGGCGGTACTAACATCTCGGAATACCACGGGGCGGGATTCTGTTGTTCGGGCCGTTTTCGCGAAACGTGGTGGGCGCCTTCCATCGGAAACTCGATGACGCAGACATGGGGCGTATGCGCCGATCCGGGCGGCTACTCGTTGCAGTCCGTTCCAACGAGGCGTCAATGGCAGGGCCAGCCGCCCGTCTTATATCAGATCAACACACCCCCGCCGCCGCCGTCGGCGCAACAGGTGCAAAACGCCAGAGGCCGCTAGCTTCCAAGACGGTTGCGGTCATCATCTTCGGAGCCATGACCGTCGCGTTGAACATCGATGCAGCCGAATGTACGGGCAATCGGCAACCCGGAAAGTCGCAATCTAATAAGGAGAAACCGTGAATTACACTCTACGTCTGTCACTACTCGTGTCTCTGGGGATCATCATTCCAGGTCTGCGAAACGCAAAGGCGGATTCCATCCAGATTCGCTCACCATTCAACAATCTTTGTTTTGGCGTTCCTAACGCGGATTACCGCGCGGGCAACACTTTGGCGATGCTGTCCTGCCAAACGACGGGGACCACGTTCAACGCGGTTGCTCCCGCGGGCCAAGCCGGCGCGCTTCAAATTGGAGGCAAGTGCCTGGACGCCTTCATGAATACGAATCCGCCGACGCTGGGGTTGTGGGATTGCCACGGTGGAACGAACCAGCGTTGGACCATCAATTCCGGCGGCAGAAGCATCAGCAACGCATACAACGGTCAATGCGTTGCGGTGCGCAATGCCGATCCGCGTCCGGGCAATGGAATGGTGCTGTGGACCTGCATCAATGAGCCGAACCAGAAATGGGATGCGATTGCGCTGGGGCAGCCCTCCACCCCACCACCCGCGCCTGCTCCGGCTCCTCGCCCGGTGATTCAACCGCCCGTGCAACCGCCGCCGCAACCGCTGCCGCCGCTGCAATCGCCTGCGCGTGTGAACATCAACGGCATGTCCTACCATTTTGTGAGCAGCATGGGCGCGAAGTGTCTCAACGTTCGCGGTAGACAAAGAGGTTATGGCGTCGATATCATCGGCTATGAATGCAACAGCGAGTTGAACGAGCAGTTCGTGTTCATGAACAACGGCGAACTGCGCGACTGGGGAGGCAGAAGCGCCTGTCTCGATGTGGACCGGAGCAGCAGGTACGTCAAGACGGCACAGTGCGGGCGCAGTGGAAACGTCGGCTGGCGGCTCACGGAACGGGGTGAGATCCGAGTCTTCGAAAACAGTGTCGTTACCAACATGTGCATGGAACTAGAACCCACTCGCGACGTCCTGTGGGTGTTCGGCGAACAGAAAGTTCGAATTGCGGCTTGCAATGGAATGACGAATCAACAATGGAGGCCGGGGATGTTGTTCCGTGCCAACGGATTCATGGGTATTGGCCAACTGGCGCCTTACCAGCAGGGACAAGTCGCCAACGTACTTAGCCACAATGGCAACGCGTTGCTAGGAAAGGGCGGAGCAGGCGTTGTCATTCCCAACGGAGCTTCGATCGTCGCGGCGGGCGGCGGCAACGTAGTTGCGAATGACGGAGCCGGCATTGTCCCGGCGGTTCTGAACTCGGGCCAGATTGTGGCTGCGGGCGGCGGCAACATCGTCGCAGCGGGCGGCGGCAACATCGTCGCGGCAGGCGGTGGTAACATCGTCGCCGGCGGCGGGGGCAACTAGGGCGCGCAATCATGCGGCACGCAGCGGCCATCATCTTCGGAGCCATGACCGCGTGGGCGGCGCAAGAGGATCCTCTCTTCGCCGCCCGCGTCGCGTCTCTGAACGAAGTGGCCGCGCGCGGCGCGCGGTTGGACGCAACGGCGGAGGAATGGCTCGACATGCATCGCGCCTACGACGCCTTGATCGAGATCTATGTGTCGCGCAAGGAATCGACTCGCGCGGGGAACATGGCCAGCCTGCAGAGCATGATGTACCGCTCGAAAGATCGCAACTATAAGGCCGCTCTGGACGCCGCGCGGCGCGCGCTCGATCTGCATGGACGGGGCGGCGGGCCGTACGATGAATCGCTCGACTGGTCGGCGATCGGGCAGAATCTTGCCAGTCTCGGCGAAACGGATGCCGCGTTGATTGCATTCGCAACAGCGAAGGGAAAAGCCGCGAATCCTTACTCCGCAAACACCGCGAATCTTCGGCGCGAGATTGTGCTGGCCGAAATTGCCCGCAAGAATGTTGCAAATGCGCGGCGGGAAGCGGAGGAGTTTCTGCGCGACGCCGTTCCCTCCGCGCCTCCCGTCTTTCACGCGACGGGGCGCATCGCGCTTTCCGACGTGCTTATTGAAGAAGAGAACTACGACGGAGGATTGAAGGCGGCGGCGGAGGCGCTTCGCATCGCCGATGGTAAAGCAGGCGCCGAATCCGTGGTCTACGCCGCGAATTTCCAGGCCATCTACTGCCTGTTGATGGCGGCCCGCTACTTGCCATACACGGATGCACTGGCAATGGCAAAACGGGTGACCGCCGAATTTCCGAAACTTCCGGTCCCCGCTGCGCCGTTCGCGGCTCAGGTAATTGAAGTCCGGCGGCGGTTGGCGGGCGATTTCAACGGGCTGCTGAAAGACAAAGCGGAAGCGCTGGAAAAGGCGCGTCAATCCGGTGGGGATAATGCGAAGATTGCCGCGTTGCGCGCCATGGCCACGCTCTATTCCAGCCTCAACGCGTGGCGTCAAAGCGCGCTCCTGCTGGAAGAGGCCGCGGTTATTCTTCGCCAACGGATGAAAGCAGGGAAGCCGGATGCAGGCTCGGAAATCACCTACTTGTCGGTCCTCAACGCGCTGGGCAACTCCCGCATTTCGCTAGGGGAAGTGGAGCGTGGGCGGCGGGCTTTCGAAGAGGCCATTCGCTACTGCGACAGTACAACGGGCGACGCGCGGACTCGCCTGCTCGGTTATTACGGCAGCGCCCGTTTCGGCAAAGCGCGAGTGGCCGAGATTGATGACGATGCGGAGGGCGCGCGCGACGAACTGCTGACGATAGAAAAGAATGCCAAGGCTTGGCGTACGAGTATGCCAGCGTTGTACGCGGCGTTAGCGCGTGTGGAAAAGGTCACGGGCCGCGCCCAGGCCGCGCGCACCTATTACGAAAAAGCGATTGAAGCCGCCGCCGCCGCGCGCGACCGCCGCGGCGAACTTCGTTACCGCATGGATCTCGCCGCGATGCTGGTGACGCAGAAGAAAGATCCGGATGCCGCGCGCAAGCACCTGGAGGTGGCGGCGAAGCAGGCCGAAACGTTTGAACACGCCGCCGCCAAGTGGAAGATCGATTGGATCACGGGGCAGGCGTCGGAAGCGGGCGGCTCGGTGGCCGATGCCATTCTGCATTATAAGCGTGCTGCTTCTGAGTTGGAATCGCTGCGGCAATCGGCAGGCGAAGAAGATCTGCGCCGCGGCGTTCTGGACGACGCATCGGCTGAAGACTTGTATCAGCGGCTTATCGCGCTTCTCGTTCAATCGGGACGGATTGCCGAGGCTTGGGACACTATGCAGCGCGCCAAGGCCCGCACATTTCTAGAAGCTGTGACAAGCCGGCGCGCGGCAACTACTTCCACGGGCGAGCAAGCTGCCGGGAAGGGTTTGGAAACCGAGATCGCCGGACTTCGTTTGCAATTGGAACCACAACAGGAAACGGTTTTGCGTGCCGCGGGCCGCGAGCCCGGTTTGGTGCGCGGGCGGCTGAAAGAACTGGAGGCGAAACTCGCGCTGGAGCGGCAGCAGGCCTCTATCCTCACTTCCGGCGGCCCGGCAATGCCTTCGTCTTCGATCTCCATGGACGAGGTGCGCCGCCAACTCGCGCCCGGCGTGGCGCTGGTGGAGTACACCCTGCTGCCGAACGGGTTAGGCGCGTTCGTCTGCACACGTCAGGAATGCCGGCACATAACCTGGAATGCCGCGCGCACGGAATTGAAACGCAACGCCTCGCAGTTGCGCGGACGACTTGCCGATGCCAACAGCGACCCCGAGCCGCTACTCGGCCAGGTTTCCAAAGTTCTGCTGGACCCCATCGCGCCCATGCTCTCCAACGCGCTTCGCGAACTCATCATCGTGCCTTCGTCGTTTCTGTCGCAACTGCCGTTTGGCATATTGAGGCTTCCTGGCGGCGCTGTGTTGGCGGACCGTTACGCCATTCGTTACCTGCCTGCCACGGCGCTGCTATTAAGGAGTCAGCGTCGAACTGACGGCCGCGGCACACTGTTTCTAGGTGCACTCGGCGGCGAGGCCGTCGAAGGAATGTCGCCGCTTCCAGGCACTCTGCGCGAAACGGATGCGATTGCGAATTCCTATCCCAAAGCGCGGCGTGTTGTGGAATCCGAATTCACCCACGATGAAGTTCTGCGATCATTGGAGTCACACTCCATGGTGCATCTGGCGACCCACGGGATTCTGGAAGAGCAAGCGCCGCTTTTCTCGGCTTTGTTGACGGGCCATGCCCGGGGACAGTCTTCGCGCGTGAATCTTTATGAGATCGCCGGACTGCGGCTGAAAAACCGGCTGATCGTATTGAGCGCGTGTGAAACCGGACTCGGCAGGCTGCGCGGCGGTGACGAAATTACGGGGCTGACGCGCGTGTTTTTGGAAGCCGGCGCAAGCGCCGTGATTTCCAGTCTGTGGAAGGTGAGCGACGATTCCACGGCTTTGTTGATGGCGGAATTCTACCGCGAGTTGAAGCGCGGGCGTCGTGAGCCGGAGGCGCTGCGTGCCGCGTCACTCGCCGTGCGGCAAAAGTTCCCGCACCCGTTTTACTGGGCGCCTTTCATCCTGACAGGCGCCAGATGATTTTGTGGAAGGAATTGAAATGAAACCTTACGTAACCATCCTGACTCTGATCGCCCTGGCGAGTTCCAGCATGCCCGCCGCGGAGCGCATCTCCGTAAAGGCCGACCCGGAACTGAGCAAACAGATTGCCGCGGCCGCGAAAGCTGCGCAAAGCGAAGGCAACTATTCGGCGGCATTGCGCGAGTACCGGCGCTGGTTGGAAGTGGTGCCCAACGAGCCGGCCGCGCGCGCTACTATTTTCAAGCTGATGAGCGCCGCGGCGGAAGAAGCGGGCGAAGCGGCACAGGCACGCGACTACGCCGAAGTAGCGCGGAATCTGGATCCATCGCTGGACAAGCGCATCGCCGGTCAGGCGGCGGGACCCGCCACTCGCGGAGGTGCGGAGAAACTCATGATGATCATGGGCACTGCGCTGACGACCATGAATACTATCCAACAATATCGCGCACAGGCGCGCCAGCAGCAGCAAATGCAGCAGCAGATGCAACAGCCTCAAGGTGGATACGGTTACCCGGGCGCTCCTGCCGGCTCGCCGGGATATCAACCGCCGCCTAACAATATGTATGCTCCTGCTCCGGGCTATGGTCCCGCCCCGGGCGCTGTTTCGTATGCGCCGGGATATGGCGATCCGCAGTCCGGTTACGGGCAGCCGCAGCCGGGCTATCCGCAGCAGCAACCGGGATATCCGCAGCAGCAACCGGGATATCCGCAACAGCAGCCGCAGCCTGGATATCCGCAGGCGCAACCGCAACCTGGATATCCGCAGGCACAGCCGGGTTATCCGCAACAGCAGCAAGTGCAACCCGGGTATCCACAGCAGCAGCCGCAGCCGGGTTATCCGCAGCAACAAGCCCAGCCCGGGTATCCGCAGCAACAGCCGCAACCCGGCTACCCGCAGCAGATGCCAGTAGCGCAGGGCCCTCCCGGTTACGGCGGCATGATGCCCTTCGTTCGTCCCGTCGACCAATACGCCGCCGCTCCGCAAGGGATGCCCGCCTACGTTACGCGCGGCGCAAACGACAAGCCGATGCGTGTCGTTTACGACACCTCACGTTTTGGCGACCCTGCCTATTTCGAAAACGGTTGTGGCGCGCTTCTTTCCACCAGCGGAACCAATCTCGCTTTCACGCCGGGATGCGGCATGGCTCCACGCGTCATCCCCGCATCGGAAATCACAGAGTTGCGCATGAACACTCTCATCGGGCGCGATGTTGGCGCTTTCCACATCCTCACGCGCAAAGGACTCTGCCTGCACCTTGCGCCGGAATCGGCGAAAAGCGAAGACGCACGGGAGATGATTTCGGCCTTGCGCAGCGCTTTGAAAATCGGCGAGTAGCGCGAACCGGATTTGTTTGTTTCCCTCCGGGCATTCGATAATGGAAAACTATGCTCTGGAAGGCAGCCATTGTTGCAGCGGGTCTTTGCGTATTCGCGCAGGAGCGCGTGGAACAGGTGGGGTGCGCCTGCGATCCAGCCAAACCGGAAACGATGAAAATGCGGCCATGCAGTTTGTGCGCCGAAGCGGAAAAACATTCCAGCGAGAAATTGTTTTATCTGAAGGACAACAACCCGCGCAAGCCGAACCGCTGGCTTGTTCTCCCGTCGAAGCACATGGCCGGCAATCATCCTCTGCATGAACTCTCTCCCGGCGAGAGGGCCGGGCTTTGGAAGGCTGCCATCGCCAAGGGCCGGGAACTGTTCGGCGATGGATGGGGCGTAGCGTACAACGGACCGCAGGTTCGCACGCAGTGTCACGCGCATATTCATATTGGCAAGTTCGTGACCGTCGCCGAACTGCCTGGATTCCAGGTTGTCAGCCGTCCGGAAGATATCCCGGCCCCAACATCCACGGGCGTTTGGGTCCATCCCGTGAACGGCAAGCTGCACGTACACAGCGGCGAGCAGATCGCGGAAACCGTCCTAGTGAGGTAATGTAAAACATGAGTCTGGTAGAGATCGCGCCTCCTCCCACCGCGCGCACGGCGGTGATTCACCTTCATCCAAAGGACAATATCGCCATTGCACGGGCGTCGCTTCCCTCGGGCATGTTGATCGAGGTGGAAGGCCAAATGATGGCGACGCTCGATTCCGTCCCGATGGGCCATAAGGTCGCGTTGCGGCGCATCGAGGCCGGAGGACGCGTCGTGCGTTACGGCCAGGATATGGGCGCGGCGCGCACCGCCATTGATGCCGGCCGCTGGGTCCACACGCATAACGTCGCCTTTGAAGAGCTGTCATTCGACTACGAATTCCCGAAATCGGAAGTGCCCTATCCGCCCGCACCGGCGAAGATGCCCACGTTCGAGGGGTACATGCGCGAAGACGGCCGCGCCGGAACCCGCAACTACATTGCCGTTGTCGCGGCCAGCAATTGCGCCGCGCACACGGCGGAGTTAATTGCCGCGAGTTACGACGGCCAGAAACTGCCGCCAAACGTCGATGGCGTGGTCGCGTTTCCGCACGGCGAAGGCTGCGGCCATTCCATTGGACCCGATACCGCGCAGTTGCAGCGAACTCTGGGCGGCGTGTTGAATCACCCGAACGTGTCGGCGGCAATTATTTTGGGCCTGGGCTGCGAAGTGAACCAGATCGATCATTATCTTGGCGCGGGCGCGCCGCGTACGGACCGCCTCGCCGGGTTCACGTTGCAGAGTTCCGGCGGCACGCGCGCGACGGTGGAAGCCGTGCGCAACGCCATCGCCGGCATGATGGAACGCGCATCCGCAGAGAAGCGGCAATCCATTCCCGCCAGCAAGATTGTTCTTGGTCTCAATTGCGGCGGCTCCGACTCGTTCAGCGGCATTACGGCAAACCCCGCGCTCGGCGTTTGCTCCGACATGCTGGCCGAAATCGGCGCCAGCAGCGTGCTTGCCGAGACGACGGAGATTTTCGGCGCGGAGCATCTGCTGGTGAAGCGCGCGCGCAACCGCGAAGTCGCCGAGCGGTTGCTTTCGTTCGTCCGCGGCTACAAGGAATACCTGGTTCGCATGGGCGGCAGCTTCAACGATAATCCTTCGCCAGGCAACAAAGACGGCGGGTTGACGAACATTCTGGAAAAATCCCTGGGCGCGGTCGCCAAAGCCGGAGCGTCCCCGTTGATGCAGTCGTTGGATTACGCCGAGCGCGTCACATCGCCGGGATTCGTGTTCATGAACACGCCGGGCTACGACCCCGTGTCGCTCACCGGGCTCGCCGCGGGCGGCTGCAACCTCATAGCATTTACCACCGGACGCGGCAGCGCCATCGGATTCCCCACCATCCCCGTCATCAAGCTCGCCACCAATTCCACCATGTACCTGCGCATGAGCGACAACATGGATATCAATGCCGGGCGCATCGCGGACGGTCAGGCGACCGTCGCCGAAGTCGGCGGCGAAATCATGGAGTTCCTGCTGCGCGTCGCCTCCGGCGAACGCACGTGCAGCGAGCGTCTTGGACACAAAGAATTTGTCCCTTGGCGCATCGGGCCGGTGATGTAGGCGTGAGCAACGAAACGCGTTTGCGCGTCCGTTACGCGGAAACGGACCAGATGGGAATTGTCTACCATTCGAACTATCTCATCTGGATGGAAGTGGGCCGCGTCGAATTGTGCCGCTCCTTGGGCGTGACCTATCGCGACATGGAGCGCGAAGGCGTTCTGCTCACCGTGGCGGAAGTAAACTGCCGCTTCCACGGCGCGGCGCGCTACGACGACGAAGTCATTGTCAATACGCGATTGGGTCACGTTCATCCGCGCATGGTTACTTTCGAATATGAGATGCGCCGCGTTGACGACGGACTGCGGCTTGTGTCCGGACACACCAAGCACGTCATCTGCGGCCCGGATCTGAAACCCGCACGCATGCCGCAGAAGTACCGGCCGATGTTCGGCATGAACGAACGGTGATTCGCTACCGCATCACGGATCGGAACTTTGACGGCGTCACGGCCGATTGGATCCAGGTTCGCGACAAGGCACTCTGCGCGCGGGACCTGGCGACGCTGACGCGCCGCGTGCTCGCCACATCAATCGCCAAGGTGCTGGTGAATTCGCGCACCGATGTCGCGTTGGCTTGCGGCGCGCACGGTGTTCACTTGCCGGCGCATTCCATTGCTCCTCGGCAATTGCGCCGCATCACGCCGCAAGGATTCCTCATCGGCGTGTCGTGCCATAGCGAAGAGGAGTTGCTGCGCGCGGAATTGGAAGGCGCGGATTTCGCCGTCTACGGCCCTGTTTATGCGCCTTTGTCGAAGGTCGAAGCCGGCGTGCCCATCGGCCTCGAAGCATTTGCGGCGGGCTGCCGCGCCGTTCGTATGCCCGTTCTCGCGCTCGGAGGCATCACGTGGGAGAATGCGACGCAATGCGTAGCCGCGGGCGCGGCGGGAGTCGCTGGAATCACCTTGTTCCAATCACGCGGTACAAGGTGATCTCCTGCCAAGCCGCAACCTTCGCCAATCCCCAGTCACTTGGATCATTTGCAATTCTCTTCCCAAGCCGGCCCATGCCGTCGTCTCCGTTTTGCGCCGCCACGAAGTGAAAGCCTTCGTTGCGAAGCATTCGAGCCGCTTGTGAAATCAGATTGAGTTGAGGCATGGGACGCGTCGCGGGCGGAACCCCCAGATTGTGCCACGTGTTTCCGTCGTATCCCCACAGTTGCAAGGCCGCCGGGGACATCGACTGGCCGCCCACGAAGCGCGCACCGGAAATTCTGTAAGGCCTCTCGAAGCTCGCCTGCCAGTACATCCCTTCACGCAGCGGCTCCCATGTTCGCCATGTGGTGGCAAGATTGCGATCCAACACTAAACCCGCTTCCCAAATGTTCGGCCACGATTCGATCTTCCATAAAACGGACGCACTCAACATGCCGCCGCCGTCCTGCCGAAACGCGGCCTCGTGCAACGAAGCCTGGAGCGATTGCGTCGCGGGGAATCGCGCGCGCACCGCGGTCAATTCGCGCGGCGGAAACTCGGCATTCCATTCCATCATTCTCTCCGTAGCCGCGGATTGCATATCGTGGACGATCCGTTCTCCGGTTGCGCTCTGCCAGTAGTTGACGATTTCGCGCCGCGCGGCCGCGGCAGGTAGGCCAGCCAGATCGAGAATTCTGTCCGCCGGGCTCGTGTTGTCCGTGATGAGGCGCACCAGTTTGCAATCCCAGCATTCTTCGACAGGCCGCGGCGTCGATGGCAGCACCCATGCTGTTTGCGGCACATACAGCACAAGTGCGGGGGGGACGGAGACGGCGAGGTGAATAAACGCCAATGCGAACGCCGCAACGCGCGGCATCGTCGACATCCACGCCAGCGCGAGGAACGGCAGCGCGGGCATTAGGAATCGCGTGCCGATATTGAGATACCACGGAGCGGCGGCAAGCGCGGCCGCGGCCAGCAGGATGCGTCCCTCGCGTTTGCGCAACGCAAGCAAGGCCAGCGGCGCAGCCAGCCATACCGGCCCCAGCAGGCCTTGCAGCACTCCGCCGCGCGTGGTCAGCTCCATGGGAATTGACCACAAGTTGCGAACATCGTACGTGCGCAGATAGTTTCCCAAAACGTTTTCCGAACTGAGATGAAAGTACGCGTTTGGAAACACGGAATTCATCAGCGGGGCAAATGGATTTCCCGTGAGCAGCACGTTTCGCAGCAGCCAGGGGCCGGCGACGATCGCCGCTCCCGCCGCCAGCTGCAAGGCGGGTTTTGTGCCGCGGCGGATCACTGTGAACAGCAACGCGAGAAGCGCCACCCATCCTCCCGTGAATTTGATGGCGTAACAAAACCCCGCGCAGAGCCCCGCTGCGAAGTAGTTGGTCGTGTTCGTGAGCAGCAGGCTGAATACGGCAAGCGTGAACAATACCAGCGCGGCGTCATTGTAAGCGCACGTGGCGGAAACGGCGACGACGGGCGATGCGGTGTAGAGAAGGGACGCGGCGGCGGTACTCCACGGAGCGAGGTTGAGTTGTTGCGCGATTCGATGGAACAGAGGGATGGTGAGAATGAGGAACACAAGGTGCAGAAGTTTCGCTGCGGATTCGCCGCCGATCGCGTAGGCGAATGCGAACAGTGCTTCCGTGCCTTGTGGAATCAGGGTGAAGAACGAAATCGGCTTTGGAAAACCGCCAGTGGTGGCCGCTTGTGCTCCAAGAGCCAGATGATAATGAAGCGCGTCGCTCTGTGTTTCAGGCGCCAGCGCATGCCATGCGTAGTATCCAAACAGCAAAAGAAGCAGGAATGTACTGCTAAGCTCTAGAATCCTCTCAGGCCTTGTGGGGCCAGGTCTCCAGACCTGCCGCGGGATCTCCAGATCCCGCAGCGGCCGCGACGCGGCCGCCTCGGACATACTGTCACTCCCGGCGGAGGCGGTCTGGAGACCGCCTCGCAGATCTGGAGATCTGCCCCACACAGCAGCTAGGGAAGATTTCACAGAGTAGCCCCACAAACAGCACACGGCTCCGAGTACAAGAAACGCCGGCAGCTTCGCCACGTGAAGAGAAAACAGCAGAAAGACGGCGAGACTCAACAACGCGGCACCCACCGCGAACTGCAGCGGGAAGGGAAGTGAGAAGCGGCGGCCCAGCGACCAGCAGGATAATGCGGCGAAAGCCGCTCCTGCAATCGCCAGCCCTTCCCTCATATCAGACTTCGTACTTCTTCAGAAGCTCGGTCCAATGGCCCTTCGCCTTGAGAAGGATCTCCGCCACTTCGCGTACCGCGCCGTGTCCTCCCGCTCCGGCGGTTACATGATGAGCGGCCTTCTTCACTTCCGGACGCGCGTTTTGCGGCGCAAACGTGAGCCCCACGCGCCGCATGATCACGATATCCGTCAGATCATCGCCGATGTAGGCGACATTCTCCGCCGCAACTTTCGCATCCGCCAGAATCTCTTCGAGGATGGGGACCTTCTCAATGTGGCCTTGGTAGATGTAGCTGAACTTGCACTGCCGCGCGCGCTCTTCCGTCGCCGGCGATTGCCGCCCGCTAATCAATCCGGTCTTGATCCCGTACCAGTTCAACCATTGCAGGCTGATGCCGTCCTGCGCGTCAAACCCCTTCGTTTCCGCCATGCGGCCGTCCGGGCCGGGAACATTGTACAGTTTGCCGTCCGTCATGACGCCGTCCACATCCATCAACAGAAGCCGGATGCCGGCGGCGAGTTTTTCAATTTCCAAAAAAGCGCACCTCGACAATATCGTAGCGAAGTTGGCGTTCATCGACGAGGCGCGGATGGACGTGTGCGCTGCCCGTGAGGTGGGGCAGATCTCCAGATCTGCGAGACGGTCTCCAGACCGGCTCTGCCGGCAGTGCGTAAACGCTTCGTGACGGGATCTGGAGATCCCGTCGCAAGTCTGGCGACTTGCCCCACAGAGCAGCACCGCCGCAACCATAGAGTAGTATACAGAGCTTGGGATGTCAGGCCGACTCGACTTCGTCCAGCCAATTGGGCCGCTTCAGCACTTCGCGTGGACGGCTTCCGTCGGGCGGTCCGATGATTCCGTCGCGATGCATCACGTCCAGAATGCGCGCGGCGCGGCCATAGCCCAGGCGCAGTCTGCGCTGCAAGATCGACGTGGACGCCTTGCCCATCTCCAGCACGACGCGAACGGCGTCCTGATAGAGGGGATCTTCCGGTCCGCCGCCTTCGACGCCATCCGCCCCTTCGCCATCTTCCGGCGGAGGCGCAAGCAGGAAACTCTGGTCGTAATCGGGGCGCGCCTGATTGCGCCAATCGTCGACGACGCGATTGATTTCCGATTCGGTCACCAGCGGTCCGTGCACGCGCACCAGGCGCGAGGAGCCCGGGCCGAGGTAGAGCATGTCGCCCTTGCCCAGCAGATGCTCCGCGCCCATCACATCCAACACCGTGCGCGAATCGACGCGCGTGGCGACGCGAAAACTGATGCGCGAAGGAAAGTTCGCCTTGATCAAACCCGTGATCACATCCACGCTCGGGCGCTGCGTGGCCAGCACTAAATGCATGCCCACGGCGCGCGCCATTTGCGCCAGCCGCGTTACGGATGCCTCGACATTGGCGCGTTCCAGAATCATCAGATCGGCCAATTCGTCAATCACGATCAGGATGAACGGCAGCGGTTCCAGCTTCTCGCTTTCTTCGCGCTGATCCTCGAACAGCCGCTGCTGCTCGCTCATCTTGGAGCGAACTTTGCGGTTGTACTGTTCGATGTTGCGCACGCCCAGCGTGGCCATCAGTTTCAGTCTCCGCTCCATCTCGGCGACGGCGTTCCGCAACGCGTTGGTGGCCTGACGCGGGTCCGTGATGACCGGCGTCAACAGGTGAGGAATGCCTTCGTAAATTCCCATCTCCACGCGCTTCGGGTCGATGAGAATCATGCGCACTTCTTCCGGCGTGGCATTGTAGAGCACCGACATGATGAGCGTGTTGAGCATCACGCTTTTGCCCGATCCGGTGGAGCCGGCAATCAAAAGATGCGGCATCGATTCCAATCCGGTAACCTTGATCCGGCCGTTGATATCCTTGCCCAAACAGATGGAGAGTTTCGACGAAGAGTTGCGGAACTCCTCTGATTCCAGAATCTGCCGCAGAGAAATTGTTTCGCGCCGCGAGTTGGGCACTTCAATGCCGACGGTTGGCTTGCCCGGCAAGCGCTCGATGAAAATGGATTCGGCGTGCAAGCCCATGCATAGATCTTCCTGCAGCGTCACAATGCGGCTGTATTTGATGCCCGCATCGGGCTTGTATTCGAACGTCGTAACGACGGGCCCGGGATTGATCTGCACCACGGTTCCCAGAACATTGAACTCCTGCAACTTCGATTTAATGCGGCCGGCAACCTCGTGGAGTTCCTCCGTGTCGTAGCCGCCGCGCGCCTCCACTTCATTCAGCAGGTTTGTGGATGGGACTTTGAAACTGCGGACTTTTTTTACCGGCGCAACTTTCGTTTGTACGCTGACGGGCGTGAATCCAAACGGTTCCACTTCCGGTGCCGGAGGGCCGGGAAGAAGCGTTAGCTCCGGTTCCTCCAGCACGCAGATAGGAATCTCCGCCTCCATTGAATCAATTGGGGGAGGTGGTGGAGGCGAAGACGTTGGGGGAGATGGAATCGGCTCCGCAATCTCAACCACGGGAATGGGAAGATCGCGAGATTTCGTATCGGTGCTAGCCCAGAATTTTCCGGAAGGTCCATCGAGCTTCGTCATCTCACGCATGACGGTGTGAGGACTGAGGTGATCTTCCTTCGGCCGCCGTTTATCGGCTTTGGATGAAGCGGCGTCCAACCTTGCAGCGGCCTTGGCCTCCAGCGCTTCGGCTTTTGCGCGAGCCTTCTCGTTCTCGCGGTCTTCCTTGAGTTGGCGCTTCTCAAGAGCCTTCGCTTCGCGCGATTGACGCCAGTCCGCCCAGCTTTCCCGCTGCCGGCGCCACCACTCGCCCGGGCCATTCACCCAGGAAGGGAGGGTGGCGATGGAAAAACTGGAGACCATGTATAAGGACGTAAAAAGGAGCGTTGCCACCAGCAAAGCCGCGCCCGTCGGGTTGAAGAAACCCATCAGCGTTTGCGCCAGCAAGAGACCGCTCAGTCCGCCGGGCGGCAGCGCATCGCTGAATGGATGCAGGAAAGGCATCATGCCGAATGCCGCGCACAGTCCGGTTAACAGGACCACGAATCCGCAAGACCGGATCCACGCCGACTCAATGCTTCGCGACCGCAGCCACTTCCACCCCATCGCAAACATGACAATTGGTAGGAGTCCGGCGGCGAGGCCGAAAATCTGGAAAAGAATGTCCGCAGTGTAGGAGCCGAACGGACCAATGATGTTGGCGACGACGCCGCGCTGCGTGACAGTGTTTAGGGAAGGATCGGAGGGGTTAAACGAGCAGAGGCTCAGCAGCAGGAACGTTGCTCCGACCAGGCACACAAACCCTGAGAGTTCGTTCAGCTTATGATGTTTCGACGGACCTGAAAGCTTCATCCTGCGATTCTTCGCCGAGGAAGAGTCGCGGACAACAGCCAGAGCGCTTTCTATTATGACAGAAAATAATCAGGAAGGCACGCAAAAACTACACAGGCGATTGGAACGTTATTGGATGGCGCTGGTTTCCGCGGCGATCCAATCCAGATAGGCCGCCGATCCACGATCAATCACGATGGCGACAATCTCCGGAGCGGAGTAGGAATGGAGTTTTCGAATTTCTTTCTCCAGGTCGGGATAAACGGCTTGGCGCGTTTTGATCAGCAGCAATACTTCCGTTGTGTCCTCGACATTGCCTTGCCAGCGGTAGATGCTGCGAACGGCGGGGAGAATATTGACGCATGCCGCCAGTTGTTTCTCAACCAGAGTTCGCGCAATTTTCTCGGCCTCATCAGGGGATGCGCACGTGCAAAAGACAACAAGTTTTTCCGTCATGGGTTTCCACCTTGCCGCAGCGGCTTAACATAAGTGTAGCCAAATCGAGGAAAACAGGGTATAACTGAGATTACAACCTCCCTCATGACAGTAGATTTGCGCAAGGTCGCCATCTTAAGCGGAGTCGTATTCGGCGGCGGCTATCTCTTGATGGCGATAGCGAGCCCACAGGGTCTTCGTGCGCTTCGCGCGCAGCGGCAGGTCATTCTTCAACTGGAAGCGGAGAACGCGGAGCTGCGCAAAGACGTGGCGCGGCGTTCGGAACTGGTTCAGAAACTGAAGAATTCGGATAATGTCGAAGATCTTATCCGGGAGCGTCTCAAGCGGCAGCACGAAGGGGATACCATCTATCTCCTGGAGCCGCGCAACGATCAGGCGACACCAGCTACACCGCGGCCTTAACTCCGGCGGCGCTACTTTTCTTCGCGCTTCGCCTTAGCCCAACCTGCTTTTACCGTCTGCCGCGCGCGACCTAGCGCAAGTGCATCTTCCGGCACGGCATCTGTTAACACGGAGCCCGCGCCCACATAACTGCCGTCGCCAATCTCAATGGGCGCAACCAGCGTGGAGTTGCTGCCGATGAACGCGCCAGCGCCGATGTGCGTCTCGTGCTTTCTCCGACCATCGTAATTGCACGTGATGGTACCCGCTCCGATGTTGGCCTTCGCGCCGATGGTCGAATCGCCAAGGTATGCCAGATGCTGCGCTTTCGCGCCTTTGCCCATGCGTGTCTTTTTCAACTCGACGAAATTCCCAATCACGGCGCCGGATTCAATCTCCGCATTCATTCGCAAGCGCGAATAGGGACCTACGCGAGCGCCGGTTGCGAGATGAGAATCCGCGACCATCGTGAATGCGAGCACAGTAGCGCCATCGTCCAATCGCGCGTTCTCCAGAATGGAACATGCGCCCACGTGGCAATTCCCGCCAATCACCGTTGTTCCCAACAGTCGCGCGAACGGCTCGATCACGGTGTCCTGGCCGATGCGCACGCCCGCGTCGATGGTTACCGTTTCCGGCCGTTCAATGGTCACTCCGGCCAGCATGTGCTCGCGCACGGCGCGGTCGCGCATGATCTTGTCGATGAGGGCCAATTCGACGCGCGTGTTGATTCCCAGCAGTTCCGATGGATCTTCCACCACCAGCGGCGCGACGCGGTGGCCATTGGCGTTGAGAATCTCCACCATGTCCGTCAAATAATATTCGCCCGCGGGATTGGCCGTGCCGATGTCGTGCAGGTGCCTCCACAACAGCGGCGCATCGAAGGAATAGATGCCCGCGTTGATTTCGCGAATCCTGCGCTGCTCATCGGTCGCCGCCTTGTGCTCCACAATGCCGGTGACGTCACCCGCCTGGTTGCGTACGATGCGGCCGTATCCATAAGGATCATCGACGATGGTGGTGATGGCCACCGCCGCCGCGCCGGACTTGTCGTGCATTTCCAAAAGCCGCCGCAACGTCGCGACGCTCAATAGCGGCACGTCTCCATAGAGCACAATCACGCGGCCTGTCTTATCCGTAGCCGATTCTTCGCAGCACAGCACCGCATGGCCCGTGCCCTGCTGTTCCGTCTGGCGGACGAACCGCACGCCGCGCGAGGCAAGCACTTCTTGCACCTTCTCCGCCTGATGGCCGACGACGACGCACACGTGATCGGGCGCGGTGAGTTCCAATGCGCTATCCACAACGTGCTCCACCAGCGATTTTCCGCCGGCGCGATGCAGAACTTTCGCCTGCTTCGATTTCATGCGGGTTCCAAGTCCCGCGGCCAGGATCAATATGGTCAGTGACGGCATGAGGGATTCCATTGTGTATCGGCCGGATTCATTTGAGCCAGTAGAGCCAGGTCCAGGCGACCCGTATAGATGGCCATTCCGAGAGCGGCGTCGATGCGCATCTCCCGCAGCGCGGCAATTTCCTCATAGGAAGTGATGCCGCCCGCCGCGGTGATTTCGTGCGCCGTCGCATCGCGCATGCGGCGGAACCAATCGAGATCGGTTCCCTGCATCATCCCTTCTTTATCCACGTAGGTGCACAGAAACCCGGAACAGTACGGCTCCAATTCGCGAACCACTTCTTCCGCCGTGAAGCGAGTCGCCTCGCGCCAGCCTTTCACGACGATGCGGCCTTCTTTGGAATCGAGAGCGACGTGGAGTTTTTGTGGTCCCACGGCGTCCGCAATCTGCGACAGCAATTCGTGGTTCACGCCGCCGCCGCCGAACGCGGCAGTGCCGATGATGATTTTCACCGCGCCCTGCGCGTCCAGTTTCCGCGCGCGATCCACGCCGCGCACGCCGCCGCCGATTCTTGTTTTTGCGCGTGAAGCCAGCAGCTCCACCAGCGCATCGTTCCCGCCGCGTCCGATCGCCGCATCCAAGTCGATGACCTGGATTTCCGGAAACGCGGCGAAGCGCAGCAGCATCTCGTCCACGGTGCCGCCTTCCAAGGCTTTGTCGCGGCCTTGCACCAGTTGCACCACCTTGCCGTCCATCAAATCAATGCACGGAACGATCACGATAGTTTCCTCACTGGCACTCCGTGACGATCGAGAAACTCTTTCAGGTCGTTCACCGTGTAGGTCCCGTAATGAAAAATGGATGCGGCGAGGGCGGCATCCGCTTCCCCCTCGGTCAGCACGCGCAGGAAATGATCCGGCGTGCCGGCGCCGCCGCTGGCGATGACAGGAACTCGCGTGGCGCGCGAGATGGCTTTTGTCAACGCGCAATCGAATCCGGTTTGCACGCCGTCCGTGTCCATCGAGGTGAGAAGGATTTCTCCCGCGCCCAACTCTTCGCCTCGACTGGCCCACGCAACCGCGTCGATGCCCTCGTCATGGCGTCCGCCGTGCGTAAACACATT
>JACPVQ010000182.1 GCA_016191645.1 Candidatus Solibacter usitatus | reverse complement strand
GATTCGTCGCTGGGAAGAAGCGCGTCGACATCGACGTCCAGCGCGAGAAGGTCGCGGATGGCGTTGCGGTATTCGGTGCGGTTGAGACGGCGGAACGTGTCGGTGCGGCCAGGATTCGGTTTGCCTTTGTCGATGGCGGATTCGATGGCCGCGGACAGCGATGCATAGGTGCGCTCATCGGGGCGGGGAAGGCCTGCCGGCGGCATGGAAAACGTGCGCAGTTTCTTGACGACCTTTTCCCATGTCTCAGGATGCGCGGCGAGGGTGTCGAAAGAAGTGGATTCGAACGAGAGCCCGCTGGTCTTAACTTTGTTGTTGTGACACGCGAGGCAGTAGCGGTTGAGCGTGGATGCCGGAGTGGGCTGCTGCTGCGCCGGAGCTAACAGGAATAGCGCGGGCGCCCAGAGGAAGGCTTTCGTGTACGGTCGCATTGTGGCGGAGTGGTTATCGTCATCATACATCATCACATCCGCCCCAAGTCCTGAGTCGGCGCCGCTTATGTCCGTTGCTTTCCCGCAACTACCTGCCCCTTGGCAACTTTGATCAGTAGCCGCAGGGCCTCATTCACCGACTCGGAATCAGTGAAAGTCCCAGCCACATCGGGTGCCAGGTGAACTGTGATTCCATCGGGAGCTTTGCGTCTTGGCCCACGCGCCACGACGAGCAATTTGCGGAAATCGTATTCTGGCCGCAGTTCGTCCTTCTTGGTTCGGCTAGATCTCTTCGGTGTAGATATTTCGCTCCTGTCGAGTTGCTTCTCTCGCGGAAATGATACGCATTTTCATCGGACCTTTCCGTGCAACGAAAAATTGTTCTTGGCCTTCGCTGGGTACTATGAGAAGCCTCGAGTCGAGTTATTACACCCATTCGTTGATGTCCTCGGCGTCTCACTCTTGGTGTTCACCTCATGTCCAGCGTTCAATCGCGTTAACGCGCGGCTCATCTTCGCTCTTTATGCTAATCTCCATTCCCAAATCAGTTGTGTATACTCGAACGGGGGCCCCGTGCGACTGCTCATTTCCACTCTTCTTGCTACTTCTCTCATCTCTGCGCAGGACACGCGCGGAACCATTTCCGGAACCGTTGCCGATTCCCAGTCCGCGGTCATCGCCGCGGCCTCCGTTCAGGTCGCCAACACCGGCACAGGTTCCATCACGCGTCTCACCACCAATCACAGCGGATACTACGAAGCTCCGCTGCTGTTGCCCGGCACCTACACCGTCACCGTCGAAGCTCCCGGCTTCAAGAAATCGGTGCGCTCCGGCGTCACCCTCACTCACAGCGACCAGTTGCAGATTAATTTTCAAATGGAACTCGGCGGCGTCACGGAATCCGTAACCGTCACCGGAGAGCCGCCGATGCTGGAGACGGGCACCGTCAGCACGGGCCGCACGTTGACTCATCGCGAAGTGCTCGATCTTCCCGTGCTCGGCAACAACATCGTCATGCTCACGCGCATCGCGCCGGGCGTGCAGGTTCCCGGCACCACGCAGTTCCTGGTGCAAGGCCAAGTCGGCGGCGGTTCCGGTTATTACGCTCCCGGCAACGTTGGCGGCAACGAATGGTCCATCGACGGCGCTTCCACCAATGGCACGGAGCGGCGCGTCTCTTACATGCCCAGTCCCGATGTCGTCGGCGAATTCAAAATTGAAACTTCCAATTTCGACGCTTCCTTCGGCCACTCTACCGGTCTCAACATTTCCATGTCCACACGGCCGGGCGCAAACGCGCTGCACGGCTCGGCCACTTATCAATACTTCAATCAGCGCTGGAACGCCGCGTCGTTTTTCGTGAAGCAAAGCCGCTATCAGCAAATCGCCGTAGCGCGCGCCGCCAACAATTTCGCTCTCGCCGACTCACTTGCCAACACGCCGCTGCTGGCTCCCGGTCATACCAACAATTACGCCGGCACCGTCAGCGGTCCTGTCTACATTCCCAAAGTCATCGACGGCCGCAATAAACTTTTCTTCTTCCTCGGTTATTCGCGCCTCATCAATCTGCAATCGGCGCGTCCCAGCGAGCTCAACTACACCGTCCCCACCGCCGCCATGCGCAGCGGCAACTTCGCCCCGCTGCTGCAAGTGGACCCTGTCCGCTACGCCGTCTACGATCCCAACTCCACGCGCGCCGATGCCGCCCGCGCCGGTCACTTCGTGCGCGATCCGTTTCCCGGCAACGTCATTCCCTCCACGCGCTTCCGCAATCCTCTCTACGATTTCTACGCTAAGCGAATGCCGCTTCCCAATAACGACCCCACCGATGCGCGCCGCGAGCCCGTCAACAACTACCTGGTTCCAGGCATGCCGAACAATGTTTTCCACCGCAATGTGAACAATCGCATCGATTACGCGCTCGGTCAAAATCACCGCTTCTTCTTCCGCTGGCAGAAGAGCTGGTACCTCGAAGACGCGCAGGATTACACCTACCAATCGGAAACCGGTCTCATGGCGTGGAATGAAAAACGTCCTTCGCAAAATGCCGGCGCGGACTGGACCTACACGATCAGTCCCACCACCATCCTCAACGTCTCCGCCGACATCAACCAGTTCATTATGCAGAATCAACGCCTGGGCACGCGCAAATACAAACCCACCGATGTCGGACTCCCCGCCTACATGGATACCAAGTGCGATGCGTCCTGTGTGCTGCCGCGCGTCGTCTGGCCCGGCATGACCGCGTGGTCCGGCGACATGGTTCTCGGCGTCACAGTCGATGCCGGCGCAACCGGCCGCCAGCAAAGTCTCAAGTTCAACTTCACTCACATCCGCAACAATCACTCGTTTAAGGCTGGCATCGATTTCCGGCAGCACTACCGCACGCTTTTGCAAAACGGCGGATTGACTTCAGGCAACTTCACCTTCGCCAACAACTTCGTGCGCAAGGATGAAGACGGCAACACGCCCGCCGGAACTCTGGGCCTGGTGTGGGCGACTTTTCTCCTCGGCATTCCCACCGGCATGTCCGTCGACACCAACGATACTTATGCGCTGATGAGCCCCTACTACGCCTTCTACGGGCAGGACACGTGGCGCGTCACGCGCAATCTCACCATCACGCTCGGGCTTCGCGCCGAATATGAGCGCGGCGCCACCGAACGTTACAACCGCGCCATCTCCTACTTTGACCCCAACCTGGAACTGCCCATCAGCGCCGCCGCCCAGGCCGCCTATGCGCGCAATCCGCTGCCGGAAGTTCCCGCCGCTCAGTTCCTGGTCAAAGGCGGCTCCGTCTATGCCGGCAGAAACGGCGTTCCACGCGAGTTGTGGCGCAATGAGTTGATGTGGCTGCCGCGCATTTCCGCCGCGTGGCAGGCCAACGCCAGGACGGTGATTCGCGGCGGCTACGGAATCTACTACGACACTCTCAACGTGTTGAATCAGGCCGCCGATCAGTCGGGGTTTTCGCGTGCAACGAACACCGTGCTCACCAACGATTTCGGAACGAACTGGTTGGTGGGCGATCCGAAGAACGGCGTCTCCCCGCTCACCAACCCGTTCCCCGTGCGCAGTGACGGCACGCGTTTCGACGCTCCCTTGCGCGATGCGCTCGGCGCAATGGCGCGCGTTGGCCAGGGCTTCACCTTCACCGGCTTCGATCGCAAGCATGCCCGCGTGCAGCGCTGGCGCATCGGCGCGCAGCGGGAACTCTCCAGCAACATGGTGGTGGAGGCCGCCTATTGGGGACAGTGGGGCGATCAAATCAGCCTCACCCACCGCCTCGACGCGCTGCCGGAAAAATATTGGGCCACCGGCAATGCGCGCAACAATGCCCTTGCCACCGAGCTCAATCGCAACGTGCCGAATCCTTTCTACATCGGCAACTTCGATTCACTCCGCACATCGAACCCGGTGCTCTATCAGCAACTCTCCACGCTCGGCCAATTCCAAAGCACGACCATTCAAAAGAACCGCCTGCTTCGTCCTTTCCCGCATATGAACGGGCTCAACGTCTCCTCCGACCCCGGCGGAAAGGCCCGCACGCACGCACTGGAAGTGAACTTCCAGCGGCGATTCTCCAAAGGCCTCACCATGAACGCGTCCTATTCGCGCATGCTGCAGGAGAACAAAACCATTTTCGAAAATGAGTTCGACGCCGCGCCGTCTATCTGGTGGGTCAGCGACACAGCGCGCCCCCATCGCTTCACCGCCACGGGCATCTACGAGCTGCCATTCGGAAAAGGCCGCCGGTTCGTGCAGCGTGGTTTGCTCAATCACCTCGTGGGCGGGTTTCAGGTTGCCGCCACTTATGAGTTCCAGCCCGGTCCTCTGCTCGCCTGGGGCAACATCTTTTATTACGGCGACGTCAACACGCTGGAAGCCGACGCCACTTCCACTCCGAAAACACTCGATCAATGGTTCAACACCGGCCTCAAGTTTGAGCGCAACGCGTCGAACCTGCCCGCCGCCTTCCATAGGCGCATCTTTCCGCGCTTCTTCAACGGCTTGCGCGCCGATGGCTTGAATCAGTGGAATGCCAATGTGCTGCGCGAATTCAAAATCGTTGAGCGCATCCGCTTCCAGATCCGCGCAGACGCGATCAACATTCAGAACCGTTCGCAGATGGCGGGTCCCGAACTTTCTCCCACCTCCACCAACTTCGGTAGAATAACAAGCCAGACTTCGTCGTTGAATCGCTTCTACCAGATTCAGGCGAGACTCCATTTCTAAGGAAAACAACATGCCGTCACCTCACTTGACTCGCCGCGAAATGTTTCGCCGGGCGCTAATGACCCCCGCCGCGTTTGCAGGATTGGACGCTCTCTTCACCGCCGAACGCTCCGACGCGGCCGCCGTCGGACCCAACGACATAATCAAGGTCACGAAGATTGAGACTTTTGTTTTAAAGAATTCGTGGGTCTTCGTCAAAATCTCCACCGATGCCGGCGTCACAGGCTGGGGCGAGATGCTCAAGGACGACGCCAAAGCCTGCGCCGCCGGTGCGCAGGAGGTTGCCCATTATCTGGTCGGCCAGGATCCATGCCGCGTGGTATATCACTGGCAGGCGATTCATCGCGGCGCGTTCTATCGCGGCGGACCCATCAAATCCGCCATTCAGAGCGGTATCGACATGGCGCTGTGGGACATCAAGGGGAAAGTCTACGGCGTCCCCGTGTACAAGCTTCTCGGCGGGCCCACGCGCGACCGCGTGCGCGTCTATGGAACGCTCAGCGAAAAGACCGGAGTCAACGCCATCAAGGTCATGATGCGCGATTCCAAGCGCGCTCCCTTTAAATACAACGAAGGCATGAAGTTCGTCGAGGAAGTCGCCGAACGCTTTAAGGCCCTGCGTCAGAAAGTCGGATCGGGCGTCGATATCGGCGTGGAGTTTCACGGCGCAATCCAACCGCCCACGGCAATGTCGCTCATGAAAGCGCTCGAGCCTTATCATCCGTGGTTTTACGAAGAGATCGCGCAGGCGCTCAACGTCGATGTCATGGCGGAGATGGCGCGCAAAACGCATATCCCCATCGCCACCGGCGAGCGCATTTTCCTGAAGTGGGGCTTTAAGGAGATTCTCGAAAAGCGCGCCGCGGCCATCCTCCAACCGGATGTCTGCTACGCCGGCGGCATTACGGAGCTCAAGATCATCGCCGGCATGGCCGAGGCATATTACACGCCGCTCGCTCCGCACAATCCGCAGGGACCGTGCTCACTTGCCGCCAGTCTTCAGATCGCCGCGTCCATTCCGAACTTCCTCATTCAGGAGCGCGGCGACAACGAGTATTCGGACTTGCTTGCCAAGCCTCTTCCGCCGGTGACGAACGGACACCGCCCGCTGCTCACCGATCCCGGCCTCGGCATCACCATCGACGAAAACAAACTCCGCGCGCAAGTCGGCGAACCGCGCCCCTACCGCGTGCAATACGATTCGGACGACGGCTCCGTCATCGACTGGTAAGATATGCATCTTGGGCGCGCTCTCTGTAGAGTGCGCGGCGGCCTCCCTGTGATAGGATGAGATTTCCCGCCATGGTCAGTGCCGTACCGGATGTCCTTGCCCGGATTGTCGAACACAAGCGCACCGAACTCCTCGCGCTGGCGCCGCGGATCTCCGAGTTGGAAACCCTGGCGTCGATGACTGTGCCCACGCGCCGCGACTTCAAGAGCGCGCTCACCGCGCGGCCTCCGGCGATCATTGCGGAAGCGAAGAAAGCTTCGCCGAGCAAAGGACTGCTTTGTGCCGAATTCGATGCCGCGCGCATTGCGACGGATTATGAAAGCGGCGGCGCGGCGGCGCTATCGGTTTTGACGGATCGAAAATTCTTTCAAGGCTCGCTCGCTGACATGTCGCGCGCGCGGGCAGCCGTGCGATTGCCGGTGCTGCGCAAGGATTTTACGTTTGACGAATCGCAGGTGTTGGAAGCCGCGGCTCATGGCGCGGACGCCGTTCTTCTGATCGCCGCAATTCTCACCGCGGCTGAAATGCGTTCTCTGCGCGAATGCGCGGCGCTTTACAAGCTGGCCTCATTGGTGGAGGTGCACGACGATGAGGAACTCACCCGCGCCATCGATTCGGGCGCGGAGATCATTGGGGTGAACAATCGCAATCTTCACACCTTCGAAGTCGATCTGGAAACCTCGGTGAGGATGGCGGCGCGAATTCCGGCAAACGTCGTGCGTGTCAGCGAGAGCGGGATTCATTCCGCCGGGGATGTGCGCAGGCTGCGCGCGGCGGGTTACCACGCGTTCCTCGTCGGCGAGCATTTGATGAAATCGGCGAATCCGGGCGAGGCGCTGCGATGCCTGCTCGCGTAATCAAGATTTGCGGCATCACACACGCCGGCGATGCGCAGGCGGCGGTGGCGGCAGGGGCTACGGCGGTGGGTTTCAATTTTTATCCGAAGAGTTCGCGGTTTATCGAATGCGCGCAGGCGGCGGAAATCGCCGCTTCGCTGCCGCCCGGCATTTGCAAGGTTGGAGTGTTTGTGAATGAGCCTCCGGAAACCGTAGAGCGTATCGCGCAGGAGTGTGGTTTGGATGTGGCGCAGTTGCATGGCGGCGAATCGCGCGAACAGTTTCCGCGCGGAGTGCGGGTGTGGAAGGCGTTGCGAGTAGAGCAGGGATTCGACATTGCGCAGTGTGACGCATACTCCGGAGCCGAAGCGATTCTTCTGGACGGCCCCGCCGGCGCGAATTTTGGTGGCGAAGGGAAAGCGTTTTCCTGGAGCATCGCGGCGAAGTGCAAACATAAGGTCATCCTTGCAGGCGGGTTGGATGCGGCGAACGTCGGCGCGGCCATCGCAGCCGCGCATCCATGGGGCGTGGATGCCTGCTCGCGCATCGAACGATCTCCGGGCCGGAAGGACCACGCCAAAATGCGAGAATTCATACAGGCCGCCGTGAAGGCGGAGGAAACGAAATGACAGGAACCAAGCAGAAGGAACCGCAAGCAGCGGCCGCACAACCCGGGCCGGGCGGACACTTCGGAACATTTGGCGGCAGATTTGTTCCCGAAACATTAATGGCTCCGCTTGAGGCGTTGGAAGAAGCCTACACAGAAGCGCGGCAGGACCCGGCGTTTCAAATGGAGTTGGACGAACTGCTGGCCACCTACGCGGGCCGCCCCACGGCGCTGTATTTTGCGCGGCGTCTGAGCGAAAAGCTGGGCGCGAAGATTTACTTGAAGCGCGAGGACCTGCTGCACACGGGCGCGCACAAGATCAACAACTGTTTGGGGCAGGTGCTTCTGGCGCGGCGCATGGGCAAGAGCCGCATCATCGCGGAAACGGGAGCGGGGCAGCACGGCGTTGCCACAGCGACGGTGTGCGCGCTCTTCGGAATGCAATGCGTCGTGTACATGGGCGAAGAGGATATGCGCCGTCAGCGCCTCAACGTCTTTCGCATGCGATTGCTTGGTGCGCGCGTGGAAGGCGTGGCCGCGGGCAGCCGCACTTTGAAGGACGCCATCAGCGAGGCGATGCGCGATTGGGTGACCAACGTTTCCAACACGCACTACCTGTTGGGCTCGGCGCTGGGCGCGCATCCTTATCCGATGATGGTGCGCGATTTCCATCGCGTCATCGGCGTGGAAGCGCGGCGGCAGATGCTGGAACGCGAGGGCCGGCTTCCGCACACGATCTACGCTTGCGTCGGCGGCGGCAGCAACGCCATCGGAATCTTTCACGCGTTTCTTGAGGATAAAGACGTACGACTGGTGGGCATCGAAGCGGGCGGACGCGGACCGAATCCGGGCGATCATGCGGCGCGGTTTTCCGGCGGCGCGCCCGGCGTTCTGCATGGCGCTTACAGCTACCTTCTGCAGGACGACGACGGACAGGTATCGCTGACGCATTCCGTGTCGGCCGGTTTGGATTACGCCATGGTGGGCCCCGAGCATGCGCTGCTGCAACAGCAAGGGCGCGCGGAATACACTTCCATCCGCGATGAGGAAGCGCTGGAAGCGGCGCGCCTGCTGGCGCATTTGGAAGGCATCATTCCGGCGCTCGAATCGGCGCACGCCGTGGCTGAAGCCATTCGCCGCGCGCCGTCCGCGCCGGATGAAGTGCATTTGGTGAATCTCTCCGGCCGCGGAGATAAAGACATCGATATCTACCGCGAGAATTTCGTCGAACTGGACGCGCAAGGATCCGACTATGCGCATTAGCGAACTGTTCGCGCGCAAGCGCAAGGAAGGCAAGCCCGCGCTGGTGGCGTATATCACCGCGGGCGATCCGTCACCCGCGCGCACGGCCGATCTGGTGGCGGCGCTGGAGCGCGGCGGCGTCGATCTGGTGGAACTCGGCGTGCCTTTCTCCGATCCCGTCGCCGACGGTCCGGTGATTCAGGCGGCGTCCGAACGCGCACTGGCCGCGGGCACGCGCCTCTCCATTGTTCTGGAAATCGCCGAGCAGGTGCGGCGGCATTCACAGATGCCGCTGTTACTCTTTTCGTATCTCAATCCCGTCATGCGCTATGGCGTGAAGGCGCTGGCGCATGATGCGAAGCAGGCCGGCGTCGATGGCGTGCTGTTGACCGATCTCACCGTGGAAGAGGCGGACAGTACGGTGAAAGTGTTGCGCAAAGCGGGGCTGGATACCGTGTTTCTTGCCGCGCCCACCAGCACGGAGCGGCGCATGAAACTGGTTGCCCAGCACTCATCGGGCTTCGTCTATCTGGTTTCGCGCACCGGCGTGACCGGCGAGCGCGACGCGCTTTCCTCCTCGCTGGACGAATTGATTGCCAGCCTGCGCAAGGCGACGGATCTTCCGCTGGCGGTGGGCTTTGGTATCTCCACTCCGCAACAGGCGGCGGCGGCCGGCCGCATCGCCGATGGCGTCGTTGTGGGCAGCGCCTTTGTGCGCATCATTGAAAAGCATGGCGGTGCCAAGAACCTGGAGAAGCGTTTGGAGGATTTTGCCCGCAGCCTGGCGAACGCGTTGAACGGAGCGCCCGCTTGACGCCGGAAGAAGCAAATGAAAAATTGGACGCTCACCGGCAGCGCATCGACGAACTCGATCGCGAGATTCGCGCGCTGCTCAACGAGCGCACCAAAGTTGTGGAGAACATCGGAAAAGTAAAGCGGGAATGCTCGCTGCCCATCTACGAGCCCAAACGCGAGGAAGAAGTGTTCCGCAATATCATGGACGACAATCCCGGTCCGCTTCCCGCCGATGCCTTGAAACGCGTTTTCGAGCGCATCATCGACGAAATGCGCACCGTGCAACGCGACAGAATGAAGAGAGAGCAGGAATAGCCATGTTCATCGTCATGGAAGAAGGCGCGACGGAAACGCAGGTGGAATCCGTTATCGGGAAACTGGTGGATTCCGGTTTCACGGTGCACCGCTCCACCGGCGTGGTGCACACGGTGTTGGGATGCGTGGGACCCAAAGAAGAAGTCGATCCGCGCGCCATCGAAATGATGGACGGAGTTCAGGAATGTCATCGTATTCTTTCGCCGTATAAGCTGGCCAGCCGCAAGTTCCGCCCCGAAGGAACGCGCCTCCAGGTGCGCGGCGTGGAAATCGGCGGTCCCGCCGTGATCGCCATCGCCGGGCCGTGCGGCGTGGAAAGCCGGGAACTGATTGAATTGTCGGCGCAGCAGGCGGCGCGAGCCGGCGCGAAGGGTTTGCGCAGCGGCTCGTTTGAGTTGAGGGAAGACGCCCTGCGCATGCTGCGCGACGCGGCCGACCGCAGCGGACTCTTCGTCCTCAGCGAAGTTCAGGACCACACGCAAATTCCCATGATGTCCGGATATGTCGATATGTTTCAGGTTGGCTCGCGCAATATGCAGAATTTCAGTCTGCTCAAAGCGCTGAGCAAATCGAAAATTCCCGTGATGCTCAAACGAGGCATCTCCGCCACTATTGAAGAACTGCTTCTCTCCGCAGAATATCTACTGGCCGGCGGAAATTACAATGTCGTTTTGTGCGAACGGGGGATCCGCACTTTCGAAACCTACACACGCCACACGATGGACATTTCGGCCATTCCCGTGGTGAAGAAGCTTTCGCATTTGCCCATCATGGCCGATCCGTCGCATGCCACCGGGCGTCGCGACAAAGTCATTCCCATGGCGCGCGCCGCGGTGGCCGCGGGCGCCGACGGCATTCTAGTGGAGGTGCATCCCACTCCCGATAAGGCGCTCAGCGATGGCGCGCAATCTCTTTTCCCCAATCAGTTTGAAGAGCTCATGCGGCAGCTGCGCATGATTGCCGCGGCGGTCGGGCGGACAATCTAGTAGATGATCGGGACCGTCACCATCTGCGGCGTCGGCCTGATTGGCGGCTCTTACGCGCTCGCTTTACGCAAGGCCGGATTTGCCGGCCGCATTCTCGGAGTGAGTTCCGCGCGAACGCTGGAAGCGGCGCGGCAGGGCGGCGTGATCGACGAAGGCGTCACTTTGGAAGAGGGCATACCGCGCGCTGACCTCATCTATCTGGCGCAGCCCATTTCGCGGATTCTGCAACTGCTTCCGGCAGTAGCCGCTCTGCGCGCGCCGCACGCGCTGGTCACCGATGCCGGAAGCACGAAGTCCGTCATCATGCGGCGCGCCTTGGAATTGATTCCCGGCGATTATGTTCTCGGTGGGCATCCCATGGCGGGCAAGGAAACGCGCGGCGTGGAAGCCGCGAGCGCCGATCTGTTCCAGGGACGGACCTACGTATTGACTCCAGGTTCGGCGCAAACAATGGAATCGCCCATTGCGCGCGAGTTCGCCGGCTTGCTCGAAAAAATAGGATGCGGCGTCATCCTGCTGGATGCGGACACGCACGACAGGGCCGTTGCCTTCACGTCTCACCTCGCGCAATTGGCGTCCACCAGTCTCGCCACTACGGTCGCAAACGCGCTTGGCAAGCCGGAGTTGGTTCAGACCGCCGGACCCGCGCTGCGAGAGATGACCAGAGTAGCCATGAGCTCTTACGATTTGTGGCGCGACATCCTTGCCACCAATCAAGCCGAGGTCCTCCACGCGCTGGATCAATACATCGCCACTCTCCAAAATATCAGGGGCGCAGTTTCACAGGGCGAAGCAGAAAGTTACTTCGCAAAGGGAGAGTTCCTCGCCCGCAGGTTGCGAGGAGATTTGCCGAATTCCTCTAAGTAAGCTTGCTTACTGGTAAGGTGACCGCCTTAGTTCCATTGCAATTTGCCCGGTATTATGAGTACCATTACCAATAACGACGCACTCAATGGATACGGAACTGTCGGGAAAACCGGAAGCTGATCTTTTGAAGCTTCTTACCGAGAGACTGATACACGCCCCTGGCGTGACTCGGATTCCCCAGGCCCGCCGGTTTACCGTACTGTTTTCCGCCGGCAGCGTTGCGGACAGCGTTTTTTTTCTCATATCCGGATTGGTGAAAATTTCACGCAAAGGGCCGGACGAAAAAGAAGTACTTCTCCGCGTCGTGAAACCGGGCGAGGTATTTGGTGACGATGCCTTTCTAATTAGTGCGCCGCGCGCCTCCTCGGCGGAAGTGCTGTTGGAGGCGAGTGTTGCCATTGTGCCGAAGGAACTGTTCGAGCGTTTTTGCATTCAGCAGCCGCAGGTGTATCGCCTGCTGTCACACGTATTGGCGCAGCGCGAACAGGATTTGGAATTCAAGATCGAAATGCTGCTGATGCGCGATGTGGAGCAGCGCATCCTGCTTTGTCTGGCGGACCTGGCGGAGGCATTGGGCGGTTCCGAGGAAAACGGCGGCTACGAAGTACAGCTTTCGCAAAGCGAAGTGGCGAACATGATTGGCGCAACGCGCGAAACGACATCCACGACGCTGAACGCGTTGGAACGGCGCGGCCTGTTGCGGCTGGGACGCCGACGGATGATTGTGGACAATCCGCATCTGCTGCGCGAGGCCGCCAAACCTGGCGAAACGACGCAGAGCGCCGCCGAATAGCCAACCACCAACTCGTCCGAACGCAACGAACATCCGCGGCGTCGCGAAGAAGCTTCGACCGGATGCCGGTCCATCACCGGCAGCGCAGAGACTCGATGTTGTGTACGCCCGCGAAAGCGCGCGCAGTTGAGCGAAGCATTGACGATGCATATGACGATGGGAAACAGTCCCGTGCCAACCGCACGTGATCGGCCGGCCTGGAAGCGTGAACAGGTTGCGGATATGTGATCATGGCTTTAAGCGGTAGAGTATTGGCGTTTCAAGAGAGAGAGGATGGACTGCCAACGATTAGTTCTCAGCGGCCATGCCATTCGTCGTATGTTTGAGCGCGGAATCGGTCTGGACGATTTACGGGAGGCAGTCTCAAACGGAGAAACCGTGGGCGAATACCCGGACGACCTACCGTTTCCGAGCCGCCTCATCCTCGCGTTTGTGAACCGGCGGCCAATCCACGTCGTGGTTGCGCTAGTGGCGGAGGCTGCCACGTGTATCGTAGTGACGGTGTACGAGCCGAATTCAAGCCGGTGGAATGACGACTATAAGACCAGGAGATTGAAATGAGCTGCACACTTTGCAAAAACGGCGGCACGCAAGCAGGACTTGTGACAGTGACTTTGCAGCGGGGCGCAACGACGGTCATTCTGAAAACCGTGCCCGCCGAGGTGTGTGACAATTGCGGCGAGTACTACTTGTCAAGCGAGGTGACTGCCCAGGTGATGGCGCGAGCGGAAAATGCCGTGAAGAACGGCGCGGAGGTCGAAATTGTGAGGTTTGCCGCCTGAAGACGCCTGATGGGACGCGCATGGTAGTTAGGCCCGAAGTACTCCAGCGTGCCGGTTGCTGCGACGATCCTCTACAATCTCTTGGATGAGGTACGCCGCCGCGCGCAGGTGAACGGTCGATGGGCATCGGGATAAACTGATAACAATGAAACTACGACTATGTCTGTCTCTGCTGGGCGCATGCGCGGCAGGTTTTGTCATCGGCTTCGCAGCCGATGCTCCCGTTGGCGTGGACGCGTCGAGTTACTGGCCGCAATGGCGCGGACCCCAATTCAGCGGCTACGCGCCAAAGGCGCACGGGCTGCCCACGAAATGGTCGGAGACGGAGAACATTGTATGGAAGGTAAAGACGCCCAGTTGGAGCGCGGCTACGCCCGTCATCTGGGGCGATACGGTTTTCGTGCTTAGCGCCGAGGCCGGGTTTCCCAACCCCACCTATGACACGAAGAAACTGGCTCGCATGCCGGAGAAATCGAGCGACAGGATTTTCCTGGTTGCACTCAACCGCAACAATGGCGCCGAGCGCTGGCGCACGCTGGTGGACAGCGGCAATGAACTGCATCGCAAGCAGAACTCCGCATCGCCATCGCCGATCACCGATGGAAGAAATATCTGGGTGATGACCGGTCATCTGCGCTTGAGCTGCTACACGATGGACGGCAAGGTGGTATGGAAGCGCGACTTGGTGGCCGACTACGGCCACGTCGGTCTCAACCACGGGTATGCATCGACGCCGCTGCTGGATGGCGACCGGCTGTACGTGCAAGTGGTGCACGGCTTTCGCTCCGACAATCCTTCTTACACCGCGGCCTTCGACAAGCTCAGCGGAAAGCCCGTGTGGAAACATTTGCGGCCCGCGCCCGGCGTGATGGAATCGAAGGACAACTACGGAACGCCGCAGATGGCCGTGGTGAATGGAAAGAAGGAACTGGTTATTTTCGGCGGCGACATCGCCACGGGGCAGGATCCCGACACGGGCGAAGAACTGTGGCGCATCGGCGGCTTCAATCCGGCGCAGTTTCAAATGAACCGCACCATCTCTTCGCTTCTGGTGGTAGGGGATCAAGTGATGGTGGGCGGAAATCGCGGACGCCCCTACCTCGCCTTCCGCGCGGGCGGACGCGGCGATGTCAGCGGCAAGAATGAGATATGGAATAACAACCTGGGCGCGGACGTGCCCACTCCCGCCTCCGATGGAACGCTGCTCTACGTGCTGAATGACATTGGGTTTTTCAATGTGCTGGAACTAAAGACCGGCAAAGTGGTCTACGAGGGGCAGCGCATTGAACGCGGCAGTTACAGCGCGTCGCCGCTTTTGGCAGACGGCAAGCTATACGCCATCAACGAGGAAGGCACGGCCACCGTGGTGAAGGCGGGCCGCGAGTTCGCGGTGCTCGGCGTGAACAAACTCGATGGGTACACGCTTTCTAGCCCCGTCGCGGCCGGCGACCGGCTGTTCCTTCGCACCGGCGAAGCGCTGTATTGCATCGGCCGGAAGTAGAAGTTCGATTACTCCCCGGAGAGCCGGTCTGGAGACCGGCTCGCAGATCTGGAGATCTGCCCCACTGAGCAGCCGAGCCGCAACCAAAGGGAATCTTCGAGGCTTGGGAAGATTTCAGAGAGTAGTAGTACAGAGCAGCCGAGCCGCAACCAAAGGGAATCTTCGAGGCTTGGGAAGATTTCAGAGAGTAGTAGTACAGAGCAGCACAGCCGCAACCAAAGGGAATCTTCGAGGCTTGGGAAGATTTCAGAGAGTAGTAGTACAGAGCAGCACAGCCGCAACCAAAGGGAATCTTCGAGATTGGGAAGATTTCAGAGTCTAGTAGGATTGAGCAGTCAATAAGAGTTCAAATCAATCGCGATCCGCGCGCGTGCCCATCTGGCTCTTCAAAACTTCGATGGCCTTCTCAATCTGCTTATCGCGGCCCGCGAGAAAATCCGCCGGCGTGTTGTCCACGGTGACATCCGGCGGCACGCCGTAGTTCTCCATATTCTGTCCGCTCGCGGTGTACACGCCGACCCCCGGCGTGCGGATGGATGATCCATCCAGCAAGCGGTACGATCCGGTTCCGATGACCGCGCCGTAGGTCGGCATGCCAATCAGTTTGCCCAAGCCCAGTGCGCGGAAGCCGTCGGGGAACATCTCGGCATCGCTCGCCGAGCGTTCATTCTGCAGCACCACCATTGGATTCAGGTAGGCTTGCACCGGGCGCGCAACGTCGATGGAATCGCGACGCCGCGTGACCTGATACTTCTTCTGATTGAGAATGCGCAGCAACTCCTGATCGATGCCGCCTCCGCCGTTGAAGCGCTGATCGATGATGAGCGCCTTCTTATCCTGATTTTCGATGAGATCGCGTTCGAACTTTGTCAGCGACGGGGCATCCATGGCGCGAATGTGCAGATAACCGATCTGGCCGGCAGACAGTTTGCGCACCATCTCCTGGCGCGAATCCACCCAGCGCGCGTACTCGAAATCGCGCTGCGCCGCGCCGCTAACCGGTTCCAGGCTCACGGTCCACGAGCCCTCCATTTGCGGCTTCGAATTAACTGTGAATTCCAGCTTGCGTCCGGGAAGAAGATTGAACAGCTTCCAGTAATTCTCGCTCGTCTTCAACTCTTTGCCGTTCACGGCAAGCAGGTAATTGCCCGCCGCCAGTTTCACGTAGTCATGATCGGCGGGACCTCTCTTATAGATATGGCCCACCTTGTAGAATCCCGACGTGTCGGATTGCAGGTCGAAGCCGGGATAACGCGTGACGATGCGTTCTGACGGATCGCCGCCGCCGGAGACGCCGGTGTGCGATGCGTTCAGCTCGCCGATCATCTGCATGAGAACGGCCTGTAACTCTTCCGTATCTCGAATATTTCCCAGCAGCGGCTGGTAGACATCCTTCATGGCGTTCCAATTCACGCCGTGCATTTTCGGATCGTAGAAACGGAACTTCATGACGCGCCATGCTTCTTCGAATACCTGCCTGCGCTCCGCTTCAGCGTCCACTTCCAGACGCACGGTAAAGCTAATACGGCGTGGCGCGGGGCCCGCCGAAGCGCTGGTTGCCGCCGCCGTTGCCGCGCCTCCCCCTCCGCGTCCTCCGCGTCCGAAACCCGCCGGTGCGGCCGCTGCCGGCGCAGCCGCGGGACCAGCGTCGCTGATGGATGCGGCATAGATGCCGCCACCCTGCAGATAATAGAGCGTGCGGCCATCGCGCGACCATTGCGGCTCACTACCTCCGCCGCCAAATCCGAAACCGCCGCGTCCACGGCGCCCGCCCGCATCCGCTTCGGCGGCGACGGGCTGATTGACGCGCGTCATGCGCGAACCATCTTCGGCGATGGTGAAGATGCCCGGGCCGCCGAGACCCGCGCCGCCTTCTCCCGCTCCGCCGAAGGCAACGAAGGCGTAGGTGCGGCTATCGGGGGATGGCGATACGGACATCACCGAATCGGAAGAGCGCGTGATCTGCCGCACGCGCCGCGCAATGCCGTCCCATTCGATCTTCACTTCTACTTTCGCCGGTGCGGCGGCAGCGCCTGGAGGCCCACCGCGACGTCCCGCGCCCGCCTCTCCCGCAGCCGCGGCCTGCTCTTCACTGTCGACGTCGCGGTCATCGGGATTCTTGTCAACCGGCGTCAACGATACCGCGTACAGTTGCGACGTGGTGCGGTTCAACGACGCCATCGCGGGCAAGCCGACGCCGCCAATCATGAGGAGTTTCCTGCCGTCCGGAGTCCACTTCGCGCCGCTCGACATGAGAAACCCTTCGCCTTCGATGCGCTGCTCCGCGCCTCCAGCCAGCGGCTTCACGTAGACGTGCGAACGCGATGTCGCGTCCATCTTCGAATACGAAATCCATTTGCCATCGGGAGAAAACTGCGGAGTGCCGATGGTTCCCACGTTGCTCTCGGTGATGATTTGCGCCTTGCCGCTATCCACGTCCAGCAGCCGCAGCTTATTATCCGACCCGGTCCACAACAACGACTTCGAATCGGCGGACCAGAGAAAGGAACCCTTGTCGCAATCCTCGGTGGTCAACTGTTTGGCGTTCTGCCCGCGTTCTCCGGCGATCCAGATCTCTTCGCGGCCGCCGCGGTCGGATATGAACGCGATCCACTTCCCGTTCGGCGACCAGCGGGGCGACTGCTCGCGCCACGGTGTTTCGGTGACGCGCTGGACTTCGCCGCGATCGGTGGCGATGGTGAACACTTCGCCGTGCGCGGTAATCGCCGCGCGACGGCCCGACGGTGACAGATGAAAGCTCTCCGCTTCGCTGACAAAGGTGCGCAGTTCCAATTCGTTGTCTTTCAAATCGGATTTCACGTCGATGCGAATCTCGGCGGTTCTGCCGCTATCGACATCCAATTTCCACAATCCGAAGTTCTCTTCATAGACGATGGTCTTGCGGTCCGCCGAGATGCTGGGGAAATGCAGATTGCCGCTGGTGTGTTTTGTCACCTGCACCGGGGCGCCGCCGCGTTCGGAGATCTTCCAGATGTTGTTCACGCTCTTCATGACTTCCGGTCCGCCATAGACGACGTTCTTTTCGTTGGCCAGGCGGTCGGCGACGAAATAGATTTCGCCCTTTGCGCCATACATGGGCCAGAAATAGTTGCCTTTGTAGTCGGCGTCGCCCAGACGCGTGAAGTTGTTGGCGGCGACATCGCGCAGCCACAGATCCACGGCGTAGCTGCCGCGGTAATGCTTGCGCGACCACACGCCGGGATGACGCGTGAAGGCCATCTTTTTTCCGTCGGGAGAATAGCTGGCGTTCGATCCCCAATCCGTGGGGACGGCCTGCTCCATTCCGCCGTCCGCGGGAACGGTGAACAGCGTGGCGGTGCCCGGGAAGACGCCCGCCGATCGCGCCGAAGTGAAGATGATGTTCTTCCCGTCGGGAGTCCAGCCTACGACGTTGTCATCCGCGCTATTGAACGTCAACTGGCGCGGCTTGCCGCCTTCCGCCGCGACAACGTACACATCGTGGTTGCCCGCGCGGTTCGAAGAGAACGCGATCCATTCGCCGCCGGGCGAAAAGCGCGGATAGATGTCGCGCGCCTTGTGATCGGTGAGCCGCTGCGCGCCGGAGCCGTTTTCGTTGGCGATCCAGATGTCGCCCAGATAGCTGAAGGCAACTTTGCCTTTGGAATACGTTGGGTGCCGCAGCAGCCGCGCTTGTGAAAAAGCGAGGCCGGCAAACAGGAAAAGAACGGCCGCAAATTTGTGGATCATGGAAAACCTCCCGAGGAGTGGATTACCTGATCGTACTGAAATAGGCGGGCGGATGCAATTTGGAGCTTAGGCGGGAAGGCGGCTGCTGCGCAACTCAAACAGACTTTGCAAGTTCAACCAGAATTGCGCGCTCGTACCGAAGAAGTGCGTCAGGCGCAGGGCAGTATCCGCGCTCACGCCGCGCTGTCCGTTCAGGATTGACGTGACGCGGTTGGCCGGCACATCCAACAGGCGCGCCAACCCCGCGGCGCTGATGCCCAGTTCCTTCAGTTCTTCCGCCAGGTGTTCGCCCGGATGAATCGCGGGTAACGTCATGTCGTGCTCCTAATGATTCACTAATCGTTGACGCGTTGCCGTTGCTAGTTCTAGAACAATCAAGCCATCGCGTAGATCAAGAGCCAAACCAGCATCGACATTGCGGAGTTGCCACGCAGGTGTCGACATAAAGTTATCCGATGGTTCTCGATTCGCCATGCCGCAAAGACTGCAAAGCGTCCAGGACTTGATTGATCAACGGCTGCAAATCCTGAATGTTGTTCGTCCGCGCCTTCAGTAACAACAGGCTGATTCTGTGACCGGAGAGATTCTGCTGGTGCGAAATACTTTGATCGACAGTGATCAAAACCTCATATCCGGCGGACTCCGCCATTCGAAGCAGTTCCCCGTTCTTCTTCCCATTCAGTCCTGCCCATTCAACGGTGTGCACGGTGTGATCCGGAAAAGAAAACGGGTAGTCCAAAGGGAGACATTCGTCCAGCAGCAGTTTCACGCGATTTTGGCTAGTAAGGAATCTTTCGCTTCTTCCAAAGCCGCTACCGCCATCTCGCTTGTGACCGTTGGGAATTGACGAAGAAACTCGCCCAGGGAATGGCCTGCTTCCAGATAGTCGATGAGATTCTTGAAAGGTACGCGAGTGCCGCGGAAGCACGGCATTCCATTCATAATCTCTGGGTCGCTAATGATAATACTGGACCGCATCCATACCTATCATACCCCCCAGGTCACCCATCGTGAAAATGCTTTTGGAGCTTAGCCTGGGCAGCGCTTGTATCGCTCGCCAAACAGACTTTGCAAGTTCAACCAGCATTGCGCGCTCGTGCCGAAGAAGTGCGCCAGGCGCAGGGCATTATCCGCGCTCACGGCGCGCTGTCCGTTCAGGATGGACGTGACTCGGTTGGCCGGCACATCCAACGGGCGCGCCAACCCCCGCGGCGCTCATGCCCAGTTCCTTCAGTTCTTCCGCCAAGTGTTATCGGAGAGATGCCACGCCGCTGTCCTCTCGCACAGGAAGCTGAGGAATGGAAAGACGATGTGGCTGCTACTGCACGGGCGAAAAAACAGAAGATTTACTTCAAAATCCAACAGACACAGAGGCTTGGGAACTCCGTCGCGGGGCGCGAAGGCCTGGGATGGAGCCCCACGTCCTGGCCGATCTCTCCCGCGAGCGGGTCAACCTCGACTTCGCCCTCCGCTACTACAAGGGCATCGTCAAGGAGTTC
>JACPVQ010000125.1 GCA_016191645.1 Candidatus Solibacter usitatus | reverse complement strand
GTTGCCTTGTTGATGCTGAAGGACGCTGTGTTGTAAGTGATGTCATAGTTCGACAACGCAGCCACGGGTGTCAGCGTTGCGCTGATCGAGTACACTCCGCCTGCGGCTTCACCTGCCGTACGGGTGTAGGTCGCCGTCACGCCGTCAGCGGGAAGGAATCCAGACAATGCACCCGTGAACGCCGGATCGGCCGTACCGTAAGTCTTCGATGCGGCGGCCGGTGTCACCGATGCCGTCGCCCGGTTGATGGTGAAGTTGGCGGTGTTGTAAGTAATGGTGTAGTTCGACAACACGCCCGCCGGACTCAGCGTCGCCGAGATGGTGTAGGGCGATCCGGCAACCGTCTCGCCCGCTGTGCGGCTGTAGGTCGCTACCACGTTGTCACCGGCAAAGAAGCCCGTCAATGTGCCCGACAATGCCGGATCCGCTGTGCCGTAGGTCTTCGACGCCGCGGCCGGAGTCACTGAGGCCGCGAGCGGAGTAGCCGTCGTGGTCTGATTGCGTGTTGCGCCGCTGTAGTTGCTGTCCGCTGCCCACGTCACGGTTGACGTGCAGGTTTGCGTACCGCTGGTCATCGTGTAGCCCGTGCCCGTGTTGGTGCAGCCGCCGCTCGATGTGTATACCGGCGATGTAGACGCGTTGGTCGTGCTCGCCACTGTGAAAGCTCCGCGGTAGACAAGACTCGCCGGAGCGCCCGTGAACGTCACGGTGGGGGCGGCCAATTGCGCCGTCGTGGACTCCGTCACTTGCGGCGCGGCGGTGTAGTTGCCGTCGCCCGCCTGGTTGTATTGAACGGTACAAGTTCCCGTACCGCTGGTCATGAGAATCGACGCGGAACCGCTGCCGCCGCTGTTCACACTGCACGCACCACTGGCGGTGATAGCAACGCTCAATCCGGAACTCGCCGTGGCGGCGACGTTGAACATGCTGTTATAGGCCGCACTGGCGGGCGCGGACGTAGTTACAGTGATCGTTTGCGCGCTGGAGTAGGTAAAGAGCGTGTTGGCGGCGTTGGAACCGCCCGGCGTTGTGACGACCACGCTGGCCAGTCCGGCTGTACCCACTCCTGTTGTGGCGTTAATGGTGGTGTTACTGACCACCGTAAACGCTGCGACTGCCGATCCACCGATGGTCACAGCCGTCGCTCCGGTGAATCCGGTGCCCGTGATGGTGACGGGCGTTCCGCCCGCCGCCGGTCCCACGTTGGGACTGATGGCGCTTACCGTAGGCGCGGCAATGTAGGTAAACAGCGCATTGGGCGCATTGGTGCCGCCGGGCGCGGTGACGTTTACGCTGACCGTTCCCAGCGCGCCCGCCGGTGTTGTGGCGGTAATCGAAGTGTCGCTGAGAACCACAACGTTGGTGGCAACAGCCGAACTCGACGTCATCACGCGGTTTCCGGCGCCGTCTCTCGATACGGCTACAAAAGTGCCATTGCCGTATGTCACGCCGCTGAAATAGTTGCCGCTGGCGGCGATTCGGCTGGTCCAGTTGATCCCGTTGGGGCTGGTCATTACGCCGCCCGTCGCGACGGCTACGAATTGGTTGCCGCCGTAGGTCACGGCTCCCCAGTCGATGTTGCTGGCGGCAGTGCGGCCAGTCCAGGTGATGCCATCCGTGCTGGTCATCACGCGGTTGGTTCCACCCACGGAAGTGGCGACAAACAGGCCATTGCCATAGGCCACCCCAAGCCAGTCGTTGGCGGCGGCGGCGGTGCGCAGGGACCAGGTGGTCCCATCGGGACTGGTCATCACGCGGTCCGTTCCAGATGCGCCGACGGCCACAAAGAGGCCATTGCCGAAGGTCAGGCCGCGCCACTGGTTGGTTGAGCCTGTGGAGCGCATCGTCCAGTTGATGCCATTCGTGCTGCTCATCGCCTGTCCGCCGAGTGCGACGCCTACATAAGTGCCATTTCCATAGGCCACCGCAATCCAGCTGCCGCCGGAGGGGGTCGGTTGGAGAGTCCACGTGATCCCATCCGGACTCGTCATGATGTCGGTCGCACTGGCGTCCTGCGCGATGGCGACAAACTGGCCCCCGCCATAGGTCACCGAGGACCATGTCTTTTCGGCGGCGGGAACGCGGCTGGTCCACGTAACACCATCCGTGCTGGTCATGACGCGATTGAGAGTTCCATCCTCCGACACGGCGACAAAGGTGCCGTTGCCGAAGGCCACGCCGCGCCAGGTGTTGTTGGCTGCGGACGCACGGCTGGTCCAATTGATTCCCGCCCCTGCTCCGAAAGTCACTGCCGTTGCACCAGTAAACCCGGTTCCGGTGATAGCGACGGGCGTACCTCCGGCCGTGGCTCCGGTGGAGGGGTTAACCAAAGTGACTGTGGGCGCTGCGATATAGGTGAAGAGCGTGTTGGGCGTGTTGAAACCGCCAGGCGTGGTGACGACTACGCTGGCCAATCCGGGCGTACCGGCGGGTGTCACCGCGGTGATGGAAGTGCTGCTGAGAACCGTGATGTTGGTAGCCGCGGCTCCTCCGATGGTGACGCTGGTCGCGCCGGTAAACGCGTTTCCATTGATGGTTACGAATGTGCCTCCGGCCGCGGGTCCGCTGTTGGGCGTGATCGCCGTAACTGTGGGCGCGGGGACGTAGGTGAACAGCGTGTTGGCGGCGTTGGAACCGCCGGCTGTGGTAACTACGACGCTGGCCGGTCCGAGTGTACCCGCGGGTGTCGTGGCTGTAATGGAAGTGCTACTGTTCACAGTGAAGCTGCCGGCTGCCGTGCCACCGATGGTCACACTGGTAGCTCCGGTGAGTGCGGTTCCGGTGATGGTTACAGACGTACCTCCGGATGCGGGTCCGACGGCGGGGCTAATCGCGGTTACCGTGGGTGCTGCAATATAGGTATACAACGTGTTAGGCGCAGTTGCGCCACCAGGAGTGGTGACGTTCACGCTGACCGTTCCCGCCGAGCCGGCAGGCGTTGTGGCTGTAATCGAGGTGTCGCTGGCAACGACAACGTTGCTGGCCGCAAGCGGGCCCGATGTCATTACGCGGTTCCCCGCGCCATCGCGCGCTACGGCGACGAAAAGACCGTTGCCGTATGTCAGTGTTTCCCAGTAATTGCCGCTGGCAGGCGTGCGGGTGGTCCAGGTGATTCCATCCGGACTGGTCATCACTGCGTTGGTGGCGACGGCGACAAACTGTCCACCGCCGAAGCCGATGCCGGTCCAGCCGCCGCTGACCGATCTGCCGGTCCAGTTGATGCCATCCGGGCTCGTCATCACCTTGCTGGTTCCGGAATGGGTAACGGCGACGAACGTGCTGTTGCCAAAGGCCACCGCAACCCAGGGGTTGTTTTCGGCGGGAGTGCGGCCGGTCCAGGTGATGCCATCCGGGCTGGTCATCACGCGATTAGCCTCGCCTTGATCGGCGACAGCAACGAACGTGCCGTTGCCATAGGTCACGCCGCGCCATTCGTTGTTTGCGTGTTGCGTGCGGAGGGTCCAGGCGATCCCATCCGTGCTGCTCATGATGTGGCCGTTCACCGCCACGGCAACGAAGGTGCCGCCGCCATAGGCTACGGAAAGCCAGCCGGAGCTGGAGGGGGTACTGCGTATAGTCCAGGTGATTCCGTCAGGGCTGGTCATCACGTCGGTAGTGCTTCCATCCTGCGCGACCGCGACAAACAGGCCACCGCCGAAGGTCACCGAAGACCATGTCTTGTCCAGCGTGGTGCGGCTGGTCCAGATGACTCCATCCGGGCTGCTCATCACGCGGTTGCCGGTCCCATCCTGCGAGACGGCGACAAACATGCCGTTGCCGTAGGCTACTCCGCGCCAGGTGTTATTGGCGGCGGACGCGCGGCTGGTCCAGTTTACGCCGGCCGTTCCGCCGAAGGTCACGGCCGTTGCTCCCGTGAGCGCAGTTCCGGTAATGGTTACCGGTGTACCTCCGGCTGCGGGTCCGAAGTTCGGCGCAATGGCCGTAACGGTGGGTGCCGCGAAGTAGGTGAAGAGCGTGTTGGGCGCGTTGAGACCGCCGGGTGTAGTGACGTTGACGCTGGCCAATCCGGGCGTTCCGGCAGGTGTGGTGGCGGTGATGGAGGTGCTGCTGAGGACCGTGATGTTGGTGGCCGGAGCTCCGCCGATGGTCACGCTGGTCGCGCCTGTGAATCCGGTTCCATTAATGGTTACGGCTGTGCCTCCGGACGTAGGTCCGCTGTTCGGCGTGATGGCGGTAACGGTAGGCGCGGCAATGTAAGTAAACGACGTGCTCGCGGAACCGCCAGGCGTGGTAACGATAACAGTGGCCGGTCCCGGCGTTCCCGCCGGTGTAGTGGCAGTGAGGGAGTTACCGTCGAGCGCAACGACGACGTTGGTGGCCGCGGCACCGCCGAAGGTCACACTGGACGCCGCGGTTAATGCGGTTCCGGTAATCGTTACGGACGTACCTCCGGACGCGGGTCCGGTCGTGGGACTGACGCCCGTAACTGTAGGCGCGGCGATGTAAGTGAAGGACGTGCTGGCGGAACCGCCGGGTGTGGTGACGACCACGGTGGCCAATCCCGGCGTTCCGGCTGGTGTTGTAGCGGTAAGCGATGCGCCGCCAACCGCGACGACGGCATTGGTTGCCGCATTTCCGCCAAAGGTCACACTGGTCGCTCCGGTGAGTGCTGTTCCGGCGATGGTTACAGACGTACCTCCGGCCGCAGGTCCACTGGAAGGGGTGATGGAAGCAACTGTGGGCGCGGCGATGTAAGTGAACGATGTGCTGGCGGAACCGCCGGGCGTGGTGACGACCACAGTGGCTGCTCCCGCCGTTCCCGCCGGTGTTGTAGCGGTGAGCGACGCCCCGCCGGCCGCGACAACGACATTCGTTGCCGCAATTCCGCCGAAGGTCACACTGGTCGCTCCCGTTAACGAGATTCCTGTGATAGTTACGGATGTGCCGCCGGACGCGGGTCCGCTCGTGGGACTGATGCCCGTAACGCTGGGCGCTACGAAATAGGTGAACAGCGAGTTGGGTGCATTGGAACCGCCGGGCGTGGTCACGACGACGCTGGCCGGTCCTGGTGTTTCCGCCGGCGTTGTGGCGGTGATGGAAGCGCCACCGGGCGCGACTACAACATTGGTAGCCGCCGATCCACCGATGGTGACACTCGTCGCTCCGGTAAATCCGGTTCCCGCGATCGTTACGGAAGTGCCGCCGGACGCGGGTCCGCTGTTGGGGGTGATAGAACTAACCGCCGGCGCGGCGACGTAGGTAAACAGCGTGTTGGCCGCATTAGAACCGGAAGGCGTGGTGACCACCACGCTGGCTGCTCCGGCCGCTCCCGGCGGTGTGTTGGCAGTGATGGTGGTGCTGTTGACAACCGTGAAGACGACAGCCGTGCCGCCGACGGTCACGCTGGTCGCGCCGCTAAATCCGGCTCCCGTGATCGTTACGGGCGTGCCTCCGGCCGTGGGTCCGCTCGCGGGGGCGATGGAAGCGATCGTGGGCGCTCCGGAGTAGGTGAAAAGCGCGTTTGGCGCATTCGTACCGCCTGGGGTGGTTACGGCAACGCTGGCCGTCCCAAGCGCGCCGGCAGGTGTCGTGGCGGTAATCGTGGTGTCGTTGACCACGGTGACGCTAGTGGCTGAAGGCGCCGGCCCTGAAGTCATCACCTGGTTGGTTCCATCCTGCGAAACGGCGACAAGCCGTCCATTTCCTACCGTAACAGCGCTCCAGACTTGATCGACAGCGGCGGTGCGAGGAGTCCACGTGATTCCGTCCGGACTGGTCATCACCCGATTTGCCGAGAGGTTTCCCACGGCGACAAACAAGCCGTTGAAATAGGTAACGCCCCGCCAGTTCGTGTCTGGAGACGGCGTCGTGCGGATCGTCCAATTGATCCCGTCCGGGCTGGTCATAACCCGATTGCCGGTTCCACTGTTCGCCACGGCGACAAACAGACCGTTGGCGAATACGACGGACTGCCAGTTGTTGTCGACGGGGGTGGTGCGGACGGTCCAAGTAACTGCGTCTGGACTGGTCATCACGCGGTTCAACGTTCCGGTTTGTGCGGTGGCCACGAAAAGACCGTTGCCGTATGTGACGGCCATCCATTGGTTAGTGTCGTTGGAGGTCTGGGCGGTCCATGTAGTTCCGTCCGTACTAGTCGTTACACGGCTCCCTGTTCCCGAGCTTGCCACTGCCACAAAGAGCCCGTTGCCGAAAGTAATGTTCTGCCAGCTGTTGGCGGCAGGAGGAGTCGTGTTGCTGTCCCACGTGCTTCCGTTCGTGCTCGTCATCACGCGGCTCGTCCCGTTGTTTGAGACGGCCACAAACTTACCATTGCCAAAGGCTACCCCCTGCCAGTTGTTGTCAGCGGCAGAGGAGCCGGCGGTCCAGGTAGTTCCGTTCAGGCTGGTCATCACACGGTTCCCGGTTCCGGTTTGTGCGACGGCCACAAAGGTGTTATTGCCGAAGGCTACGGACTGCCAGTTGTTGAGGACGGGGGAGGTGCGGCTGGTCCAAGTGATTCCCGCCGGTTCGCCAATCGTCACGCCGGTTGCTCCGGTGAATCCGGATCCGGCGATTGTCACCGGTGTCCCTCCGGTGGAGGGTCCGCCCGATGGAGTGATGGCCGTGACCGTGGGCGCTACGAGCGCGACCGTGTGCGGCGCGGCCGCCGACAGGCTCGTGCTGAAGTTGAGATTTCCAGTGTAAGTCGCTGTCAGATTGCGTGTTCCCGAGGTATTGAACGTGATCTGGCAGCTACCGGCCGCGACTGTTGCGAAGCAAGACTCCCCTGTGGTCGCCGAGACGGAAACGGTGCCTGTAGGCGTACCGCTGCCGGGAGGCACGGTTAGCACCATGTAGCTAACCGTTACAGCCTGCCCGATGCCGGACGGGTCGGGAGTGTCGGCGGTGATGGAGGTGGTCGTGCTCGCGCTCAGTACCGTGTGGGACGCGGCTGCCGAGCTGCTGGCCGTGTAAGTGGCGTCGCCGAGGTAGGCCGCGGTCAAGTTGCGCGCGCCCGCGGTATTGAAGGTAATGCTACAGCTTCCCGCCGCCACGTTGCTCGTGCAGGATTCTCCCGTCGTCGCCGTCACTGTGACAGCGCCTGTGGGCGTGCCGCTGGTGGATGTCACCGTATAGGTGACGGTCACGAGTTGTCCGGTCACCGAAGGATCCGGGCTATCTGCCGTGATGGTGGTGGTGGTCGTCTGCGTCGCCGGCGCTGAGGAGCCAGGGCCAATCTTGACGATATACGCATCGGTGAGGCCACCGTAAGTCGACTGAAATGCTCCGGTGGTCTGCGTCATGCCGCCTTGCGTGTCGCCGGTGATGTATGCGTTCCCAGTCGAATCCAAGGCAAGCGATCTGCCGGTGGACGTAAAGAGAACGCCTGTGGAATAGACAAGCGAGGCGCCGGTTGCGCTGAATTTCGACACGAAGACACCGCCGGTAATAGCGGGCGGCGGCGCCGGCGGTAGATAGGGCGCCGTTGTACCGGCAATCGGATCGACAGCGGGGATTCCGCCAGAGGTCGTTCCCACTACGTGCGCTTCGCCGGCGGCATTGACCTGGATGCCGTTCCCTTCGTCATAGCCGCTGCCGCCGAGGTAGGTGGAATAGAGCAGCGCCGAACCTGCCGCGTTTAATTTGGTCACGAACGCATCGCCCGCGGGTGCGTTCCCGCCCTGATAGGTCGCTTGAATCGGATTCATGGTTGGGAAATCGGAGGACGCGGTGACGCCGGTGACGTATGCGTTGCCGGACCCGTCAACGGCAATCGCGTGCCCTTCGTCAAAAGAAGAAGAGCCCACGACAGCCGCAACTCCGCCGCCCAGGTAGGTCGAGTAGACCAAGGCGCTGCCCGTGTTGTTCAACTTCGTCACAAACGCGTCGGAGATGTTTGGAACAACGGGTGTGCCTCCTCCGGAACAACCTGGATTCCCCGTTGCCGGGCTGGGTGCGATTGCAGTTCGGTAAGCGCCCGGCGTGGTGGGGAACGCGGGGGGATTCAGGATATTGTTACAGGCCTCGACGCTGCCTGAAGCGGTCAGGCCGGTTACGTAAGCATTGCCCAATGAGTCCACCGCAATTCCGCGTCCTACGTCGAGGTCGCCGCCGCCGAGCAAAGTGGAATAGACCACAGCTCCCGCCGGACTCACTTTTGTCACGAAGGCATCTTGATCGTTGCCCTTGGTGGTTTGGAACGCGCCTGCCGTCGTTGGAAAATTCGAGGAGATCGTGGCTCCGGTGACGTAGGCGTTGCCCGTCGCATCGAGCGCGATCGCATAACCAAATTCAGAGCCGCTGCCACCCAGAAAACTGGAATAGAGCAGAGTGTTACCCGTTGCGCTGAGCTTCGTCACGAAAGCGTCGGTGGTGCCGCCGTAGGCTGCTTGGAACGCATTCACTTGGGGAAATACGCGTTGCGTTGTGTCCGGCGAGCTTAGCGGCCCGCACCCGAAGTTGACCCCATCGAAACCCGAACCCGTGTGGCCAACAACTATGGCCTCCTGAGCGGCGTTGACCGCGACTCCATAGGCAATGTCCGTGCAGCTTCCGCCAAGATAGGTGGAGTAAAGCGCGGAGGTGCCCGCGGCATTGAGTTTCGTCACGAATCCATCCGGATTGCCGAGTCCGTTATTCGAAGCGAACACCGGCTGCGCCGCGCTGAGAACCGTGAAGTTGAGCGAGTTCGTATATCCGGCCACGTAGGCGTTCCCGGCGGAATCGATGGCGATGCCATAGCCGATATCATTTCCGCTGCCGCCGAGATAGGTGGAGTAGACGATGGTCGGGTCGATGACCAGCGTTCGCCGCGGATCGTAGGCGTCCACTTGAAAGCCAACCTGGTTCCCGCTGTGCAGTACGTAACCGCCGCGAATCTCTTTTCTGAGTCCGGCGATCTCCTGATAGACAACCGGCTTGCGCATGCGCACTTCGCCGCCATTCATTTGCAGCAACAGGTCGCCGCTTGCATCCAATCTGGTTTTCTCCGCGCCTTCAAACCGCAAGCGGATGCTCTTGTAATTAGCGCCCGGCGCGACCACGAAGTCATATTCCAATTGCCGCTGATTCCCGTAATAGACCACATCGATTCCGCGATATGCGCCGCGATAGGCAACCTTGGAAAACGTCGGCACATCGGTATGCCACTGTTTAGGATCGTTGCCGATGAAGTAATTCGCTTTTCCAGGCAGCGCGTCGATGCCGCGGAACTGTCCGTAACGGTTCGCGCCCACCAACTCCAGGCCGAGCGTCGCCGCCGGCTGCAATTGCTTGTCTTTGGGTTGCGGCTTGCTGAGCGACAGGGTCGCGCGACCCGGCGTCAAAAAGAGACTGTAACCCTGCCCGCGCGCGAGGAATTTGACTTGCGCGTCGCTCTGTCCGTGGTTTGCTTCGAAGCTCAGCGGGAGCTTCCCGTAGTTCTCCGACAGCACGGCGCGCGGCGCCTGCGCCGTTGTGACGCGTTGCGAATGGGCCGGAGCGACATGCAACATCATCAAGGCCGCTGCAACGGTAATGGGCGCAACTCTAACGGAATTCATAGCAATAACTCCTTAATGCCTGGCACGCGGACGTCTGTTCACGGTGAGAACTCTGATGAAATAGTCTGCGCTCTTCCGCCTTATATGCACAGCGGATGAAGTAGGGGAGGAATGCCGTACTTTCGGTGGGTTACAGTACGGTTAGGAAGTAGCGCCGCATTTCACTCATCCAACGTGGCTGGTGGGGCAGATCTCCAGATCCCGCATGGCCTCGCCAGAGGCCATCGGCTGCCAAGCAGCGGTTTGCGGCTTTTCGATTTCCGCCGGCAGAGGCGGTCTGGAGACCGCCTCGCAGATCTGGAGATCTGCCTACCGAAATCTAAACGCAGGAAAGTTACGGTTTCGGCAGGCGGATCAAGCCCCGCTGAATCGCCAGCGTTACGGCGAGGGTGCGGTCATCCACTCCCAACTTCGACATGATGTTGGCGACGTGCCCTTTGATGGTGCTTTCGGTGACGCCCATCTTCCAACCGATCTCTTTGTTCGATTGGCCGCGCGCCATGCCTTCCAGCACTTCCAGTTCGCGTTTCGTCAGCGGGGAGTACTTCATGCGCTCGGCCATCGATTCGGCGGCCGCGCCGGACACTCGGGTACGGCCCTCCGTCACGGCGCGCACGGCTCCGACGATCTCGTCTTCGGTGGACTCTTTTAAGAGGTAGCCTTTTGCGCCGGCCTCCAAAGCGCGGTGCACATCCTCATCTCCGCCGAAGGTAGAGATGACCAGGACGCGCGCCGCCGGGTCCAATTCTCGAATGCGCGCCAATGCCTGCCAGCCGTCCAGACCGGGAAGGCTCAGGTCCAGCACGACGACGTGCGGCTTCAGGCGTTGGTATTCCGCCACGGCCGTCAGACCGTCCGCCGCTTCGCCGGCAACCTGAAAGTCCGGTTGGCGCAGTAAGATCGACACCAACCCCGACCGGACGACCGGATGATCGTCTACAACCAGGATGCGAGTGATTCCGCCCGGCGTCACGAAACCATTATACGGCGCTTGATTCAAATCGGACCGCAACGCGAACCGTGGTGCCCGTTCCCGGCTCGCTGAGAATCTGCAGATCCGCCTCAATCTGCCGCGCGCGCTCACGCATGCCTGCGAGTCCCCATCCGATTCGATCCGCGGCGGAGGAAGTAAATCCCCGCCCCTGGTCGCTCACTTCCAATTCCACGCGGTCCGGCCAAAGATTCACGCGAATGCCGGCGCGCGTGGCCCCGGAGTGCTTGATGCTGTTGGTAATGCATTCCTGCGCAATGCGGAAAAGCGTCTGCGTGACGTTGGGAGGAACACGCGCAGTCCCATACAGCGCCCCGTGCGTTTTGGCGTCGATTTCGATGGGGAAGATTCCGGCAAACTGCGCGGCCAGCGTTTGCAGAACGGTCAACAACTCGGACTCCGGCGTGCGCAAATCGTGCACCGAGCGGCGCACCTCGGCCAGACTGGTGCGCGCCAGCGCTCCGGCTTGTTCCACGTGAATGCGTGCCTGATCGGCATCGCTCTCAATGAGGCGCTTGCCGGATTCCAGATGCAGATTGATGCCGGCGAAGCCCTGCGCCAGCGTATCGTGCAATTCGCGCGCAATGCGGTTGCGCTCCTCTACCACCGCTTCGCTGCGTTCGGTGGCCAGCAGGTCGTTCTGATGCGCCAGGGCCAATTGCCCGGCCAATACTTCCAGCAGATGGCGGTCCTCTTCCGTGTAGGGAAGCTCGGACTTTTTCTCACCCAGAACAAGAATGCCCGAGAGCACGTTTTCTTCGCTGATCACCGGTACCAGCAGCGCCGCTTCGCACGACTGAAGCCACTGCGCTTCCGCCGCCGGAAACGAGCTTTCTCCGCGCCCGGGCCATTCCATGATTTTGCCGCGGCGTAGTTGCTGCACGAGGTGCCAGTCCTCGGCCAGGACGCCTTCTTCGGATGCAAGCGGCACCCCGCGCCGCGGACGGAACAAGAGATTGAGCGCGCGCGGATGAAATGCCTCTTCCAACCGCGCCCCCACCATACCCAGGAGTTCCCCAAACGGTAGGGAGCGGCGGGTCTCCATCAGCAGTTGGCGCAGCATCTGTTCCGTATCCCAGGATTGGCGGAAGAATTTCCGGTCTAGACGATCCAGCATGCGCTGCCGGTACAGAAGGCCCGACAATGCGATGGTTCCCATCAACACGAACGCCCATCGCGGGTTCGCCAGATCCCGCACCGGAGTGGATGGATAAATCACAGCCCGGACCGCGACACCCAACAAGGGCAGAAAAAGCAAGACATTCAGGAAGCGGCGGGCCAGCACGTATCGCACCGTCCGCCGCAATACAATCTGTACACCCATCACGTTGTGCCATTGAAATGCGTAGAACAAGGCTATGGGAACAAACGGCAAGGGGAGCGCGGCCATCGTCAACCGCTGCGCCTGCGTCAGGTATCCTGCCCAGAACAGGCAGCCGGCTGCCACTGCCGTGGTCCGCGCAACGATAATAATTCCCACCGGCACCTGGAGGCGTTTCCGTTCGGCCGCTCCCCGCGCCAGCCAGCTGCGCACCAGAACGGCGATGAGGGCGAAGCTTACCAGGACCAAAGAAGGCCTGGGGATCATTTCGTTCAACGATTCCGCCCACAAAGCGGGCCCCATCGAATAGCGCAGTTCGCCCCGCAGCGAAGAGAGGACGAGAAAGGGCACACGCCCGAAGCCACCCACCAACATCGTCGCGTATACAGCCCACCGCAGCTTTCGCCACGGCCGCGTTTCCGGGAGCGGGCTGGGGAAGATCTCCAGGAACCGGAAAGCGGCAAAGGGTGCGCAGTAGGGCGCAATCATCGGAAGGCGCACATACCAGGGGTCCGCCCAACCCATCTGTTCGGTGATCGATATGAAACCAAAAATGCCGGATGCGGAATGTAGAACCCCTGTGAGCCAAGCCCAGCGAACCGTCACCAGGTCCGGCCGTCTCCAGGCTGAGACGGTGGAAATCGAAAAAAGGGAAAGCGAGAACATCAGGTTCAACACAGCCTGCGGAACCCACTGGTAGTCTCTTCGTTCGCGTACGGTCAACGTGACGTCGAAGACCTGCCCGCCGCGCCGCACCTGCATCGAATAGCTCTCGCCGGGTGGAACGTCAGCCAGCCGCGTCGCCGGGTGGAACGTTCCGCCAAATCGCGAGTCGCCATTGACGGCCAGCAGTTGGTCGCCTTGCTGAATTTGCGGGCTGTCGGAGCTCTCGAAAACGAATCGCCCGTTCTGGATGGATCCCGTAAAACCCAGAACCCGCTCGCGCGTGAGGCGCGCCGGGATGTAGTACAACCCTTGCAACAACACCATGACGTAGAACGTCGTGCCGCACCAGAACCACTTCCGAAATGAGCGCTCGCTCAGCATGGCTTCATACAAATGTAACGGTAGCACCGCGCGCGTTGCTACTTCGGAATTCTCCTTGAACCATATTGTCATCGCGGCTGGCCAATTGCGCGTAGACAAAGTAGGGGAGGCGAGCCGTACTTTAGAAGGGGCCAGGGGCGATGCCAAGGCGACGCCGGGCGTCGATCACTTCCGGCGCGTCGGCATCGGCCTGATTCCATTCCTTCAGAAAGCGGTGGAAGTCGGCGCGGGCGTACCCGGTTTTCCCCAGCTGTTGATAGGCCAGCGCGAGCCGGTAGCGCATTCTCGCCAACGCCGGGTATTTCATCAGCGCCCGCTGGTATTCCTCAATGGCCTCGGACAGCATCCCCAATTGCATGTAAGCTTCGGCGAGGCAGTCCTCGCGCCACTCGGTGGCATGATAGGCCGGCGGTTCGGCAAGCACGCTTCGCAGCAGTGTCAGGGCCCGCTCCCTGTCTCCATTGGCAAGGGCTACGCGGCCATTCTCGTACAGACCGGTACGGCCTTCCAAGCGCCTGCCGCGGGCGTTGACATCGGGAGGCCTCCGCAGCAGTTCCGCCGCCTTGCCGAAGTCACCCATTTCGAGAAGCAGTTCCGCGCCATGTCCAGACATCAACTGCATCTGAACCTGCGCCGACCTCCTCGCCTCTTCCAACCGGCCCATGCGGTGCAGTGTCAGCCCAATCAAGACGTGCGCCCGGGACTGACCGGCGGGCGTGGACACGAGGTTGAGGAATTCCTTTCCATGGGCAAGGGCTTCCCGGTAGCGGCCCTGTTGATACTTCAGATTGGCCAGGTGAATGAGGGCGACTTCGAAATCCTTCTTTAACTCCAAGGCCCGCCGGTAGGATTGATCCGCCTGTCCCAGCTGTCCGTCCGCATGGTAGGCCATTCCCAAGGTGTCCCAGGCATTCGGTTCCGCCGGGGCCAGGCTGGTGTAGCGCAGTCCGGCGGCCACTGCATCGGCCTGCCTGCCCGCCCGGGAATGGACGCTACTCAAGACGTTCCAGCCCGCAGTGGACGACGGGTCGAGCACCAACCCCTTTTGGAGCACGCCGACGGCCTCGCCGAATTGCCGCTCGCCGCTGAGCAACGAGCCCAGACGAACGTAGGTCTCCACGTCGTGCGGATAGAGCGACAGCAGTTCCCGGAAGCCTTTGATGGCCGCCGCGTAGTCGTGACAGGCCAAGGCATACCAGGCGGCGATGTGGAGACGGTCGCGGGCGGTAAGCCGGTTCGACATGCGGAAGGCGGTTTCCAGGTGCGGCTTGCCTTCCGACGGGCGGCCCCAGCTGACCGCATAGGTGTAGCCGATGCGGGCGTGAGCCATGGCGAACTGGGCATCGAGCTGGACGGCGCGCTGGAAGTATTGCAGCGCGTCGGAGGCGTGCAGACCCTCGGCTTTTTCCATTCCCAGTGAATAGTTACGATAAGCTTCTATATTTCCCGTCATTACGCTGGAAATTGCGGCCAGAGAATCGGCCGCCCTCGCCGGAAGCCCCAGGGTCCGCATGGTCCGCTGGGACAGCAGGTCGATGTGCGTAAGAATCTGTCCCGGCTCGCCGGCAACGAAACTCCCCCCGGCTCGCAAGCGGCCGTCCGGCACGCCGTAGACCTGCACGGTCACGCTCACCTGTCCGCCAAGGCGGGCAAATGAGCCCAGAAGAACGGTTCCGGCGCCAATCCCGCGGCTTACCGCGATGGCGCGGTCGAAGGAGACCGTGTCGCGGGATTGCAACCGGCCGGCAATGAACTGGCGACCGATTACGTTCCATCCCGGCGCGCGGCTGAAATTGGCGATCACCATGTCCGCCAGACCCTCGCGCAGCCAGTCCAGTTCCTGTGTGCCCGAAGCGTTCTCGAACGGCATCACGACGATGGCTTCCATTCGGGCCGGGGAACTCTTTATCCACCAGAAACCCGCCGCGGCTATGGCCAGTGAGGCCGCTGCCAGTGCTGCAAGCAGCCTCCGGCCGGTGCGGCGCGCGGGCGGCGAGGGGAGCGGTTCAGGGACCTCGATCTCGACTTGCACCGAGGTGATCTGCTCCACCACTTCCGTGTCCGTGCCCGGTTCTTCGACGGGCCCGATGAACTGGTAGCCCGACTTGGAAACCGTGCGAATGAACCTCGGGTCGCGCGAATCGTCGCCCAGCGCCTTGCGCGCCTCGTTGATGCAGCGCTCAATGGAGTTTTCCGTGACGGACAGACCGGGCCACAAGGCGTCCAACAATTCCCGTTTGAGAACCACCCGCTGCCGGCGCTCGACCAGGTAGAGGAGCAGGTCGAAAGTGCGGGGGCGCAAAACGACGGCTTCGCCATCGCGCCGCAGCATGCGCTGGGATGGGTCCAGTTCCAGACCCAGAATGCGATATGGCCTATCCCCCAGAGAGTGCATTCGCGTGGCCAGTATACCACTTTCAGCCAAAGTTCAGGTTAATTTCAGCACCGTTTGGCGCCGCCTCCGTTAAGATCCTAGCCATGAAAGCGACGGTCAATATCACCATAGTCAGCCGGACCTTCCGGCGTCGAGGGGCCCCAGCCGTGAAAGAGGCGGATGTCATCACGGTTGCCCCCGTCCGGGAGAGCCTGCCTCCCGCGCCCCGCAAGGGCCTGCTTTCTCGAATTATCCGGTTGCTTTCTCCCCTTTTGCTCCTGCCGCTGCTCCCGGCCCAGGACACGCCCTACACCTTCCAATTGGAATCGGTGGATTTAACACGCGGGCTTGGCGACGGCACTTTGACCGCCGAAGCCGTGCAAACCGGCAATTCCTTTGTCGTCTCGGTGAGCTTGTCGGCAAACGGGAACACGAGCTCCGGCACGGTACGGTGGGACCTCACGCGCGCATCGTTCAACGGTAGAACCGCCACCATCGGAACAGCTCCATTTCTGATCGCGTCGGGGCTGGGACCGCAGTTCACCGGCAACCTGACTCACAATGGCGGAAACAGGTCTCTTGCGCTGGGCGTGACCGTCAATACCGTTATCGCAACGGCAACGGTGGGAGAGTGTGACAAGCAGGCGTTCCTCGGCACGGCGAGCATGGTCTGTGCGATCACCAGCTTTCCGTTGCAAACCAGAACGGGCCGCCGGTTCGCCCGTGTGGCCTTCGAGATCCTAATTGCGGTCGCCGGGAGCGCTCGAACGGTTGCCGTGGGTGCGAGTTACGCTTTCGAGCCGGCCCCGAATTCCATCCAGTTCATCCCCACCGGCAGCAGCGTCACTCCCGATCCGTCGAAAGGCTTGGCCACGGGGACGGTGACGTTCGGCGGCAGGGTCCGCTACACGCGTCAAGCGGCGTCTTTTCTCGCTCTGCGGCTCTTTGACTTACCAACGGGCGGAATCCTGCAAGGATCGTCGGACTTCATCGCCGCCGCACAAACCAGCGGGGAACAGAATCTGGAAATCAAGGACTTCGCGGTGAAAGACGACGTGGAGCAGCTTTATCTGAAGGCGGTCATCATCGAC
>JACPVQ010000143.1 GCA_016191645.1 Candidatus Solibacter usitatus | reverse complement strand
GGAGGTTCGGGATGCGGGCGACAGCGGAATTTTCCTGCGCGGGAGCCAGAAGAGCGAAGTCAATATTTGGTGTTGGGCTATCGGTTCTGGCGAGGTCCACGGTTACCGCGAAGACGCGGCGCAGACGCCCGAGGTCCGGGCCAGGTCCACACCCAAGACGCGAGCAGACAACCCGCCCGGGCAATGGAACCGGTTCGTCATTACCTTGAAAGGCGATGTGCTCACCGTGGTCTTGAATGGCCAGGTGGTCATCGAAGAAGTGCGTTTGCCCGGCCTGCCCCCGCGTGGGCCGATCGGGCTTCAAGACTACGGGGAGCCGATCCAATTTGCGAACATCTACATCAAGGAGTTGGATCATTGACCCGAGACGGAATCGACCACTGATTTCACGAAGGACACGGATGGGGAAAGGACTGGAACCGCTCATCGACGCTCATCGACGCTAATCAGGCAACGAAACTTCGAGGTTTCGTTGATCACATAAGCGTGCCTGCCCTTTGGGTGAAAGACGAAATGGCGCGGGCCGGAACCGGGTTTCACGCGCGTGAACGGCGGCTCATTGGGCGTGATGACGGCCTTGGCAGGGTCGAACTTGTAGACCAGAACCTGATCCAATCCCAGATCCGCCACAATCACGAAGCGGTTGTCGAAGGAGATATTCGCCGAATGCGCGTGCGGCCCCTGCTGGCGCTGCCGGTCGATGCTGGTTCCTTTATGTTGCACGAACGACTCCGACTCGCGAAGAGTTCCGTCGGCGTTGAGCGCCATGGCGGCCGCGCTGCCGCTGTTGTAGTTCGCGACAACAATCGCATGTCCTGTTTTATCGACATTGATGTGGCACGGACCGGATCCTTTCGTCGAAACCGTATTCAAACGCGTCAACTTGCCGCTGGAAGCGTCTATGCGGAAGGCGGTCAAGGCGCCGCCGGTTCCGCCGCCGGGAGCGGCCATCTCACTTACGGCATAGAGATTCCTGTTGTTCGGATGGATGGCGAGGAACGATGGATTGGAGACTTCGCCGGCGAGTTGCGGCTCGCTGACTTTCCCCGTGGCTGTGTCCAGACGCGCGACGTAGATCCCCTTCGAAGTCTTGCGCGTATAGGTTCCGAAGTAGACCCAATAGTTTTTCGAAGCCTTCGCCGCGGGCAGAGCTGCCGGAAGCAATGACGCGGAGGCGATGGAAAGGAGAGAACGGCGGCTGAAGTTCATCCAGATTATCTTACCCATAAAAAACGCCGGGCGGGTCCCACCATGCCGTTTCCCTCTGCTACGCTCATCCCATGCGGCAGCTCAAAGACCTGGCCGGCATCGGCCCTCGTATGCTGGAAGACTTCCAGCTTCTGGAAGTGCAATCCGTAACTCAACTGGCCAAAGAGAATCCCCTGCGGCTGTACCAAAAGCTTTGCCTGATGACGGGAACGAGGCAGGACCCTTGCGTGCTGGATGTATTCACGTGCGCCGTAGCTCAGGCGAAGAATCCGAAGCTGCCGGCGGAGCAGCGCAACTGGTGGTACTGGAGCCGCAAGCGCAAAGCATTCCGCGCATGATCGCGGTTGAACTGCAACAAGGCACTGTGTCGCTGGCGGCGAGGCCTGTGCCGTCACGGGCGGAAGGGCATGCGCTCATTCGCATGCGGCACGCGGGAATCTGCAGCACAGATCTTCAACTGCAGCGCGGTTACTACAATTTTTCAGGAACGCCGGGGCATGAGTTTGTTGGCGAAGTAGTGGCCTGCGGTGACGAAAAATGGCTGGGACGCCTGGTGGCGGGCGAAATTAATCTCGCTTGCAACGATTGCGACTGGTGCCGGCGCGGCCTGCGGCGGCATTGCCCAAACCGCACCGTGTTGGGAATTGTGAAGCATCCGGGAGCGTTCGCGGAGTTTCTCACGCTGCCGGAATGCAATTTGCATGCGCTGCCCGATGGCGTGCCCGCGGAGATGTGCATTTTCATCGAACCGCTGGCGGCGGCGTGCGAGATTCTCGATCAAGTGGCGATTCCCGCGGGAGCAACCGTTGGCGTACTCGGGGACGGCAAGCTGGGATTGCTGGTTGCGCAGGTGCTTCGCCTGTCCGGTTTGCAGGTGCATCTCTTCGGCCGTCATGTGGACAAGATGCGGCTGCTGGAACCGTTAGGCATTGGGGTGGAACGGGCTAACGGCGCGCTGCCCCGGATGGCTTACGATTACGTGGTGGACGCAACCGGATCGGCGTCGGGGTTGGAAGCGGCGATTGCAATGACGCGCCCTCGCGGAACGTTGATTTTGAAATCGACCGTGCATGGCGCAGTGACCATCGACACCGCCGCCGTGATTGTACATGAGATCACGTTGGTTGGTTCCCGCTGCGGCCGCTTCGAAGCCGCGCTGCAGTTCCTGCTAGCCGGGCGGTTGATTCTTGCGCCGCTCATTCACGACCGGTTTCCGCTGCGTCAAGCGCCGGCCGCGTTCGCGCGCGCGGCGGAAAAAGGCGTGCTGAAAGTGCTGCTCGAAAATGAGTAGTGAAGCGTGTTTTGGTATTCTTACAAGGTGCGCACTCCGGGAATCAGCGTCTTCTTTCCCGCCTACAACGACGCGCCTTCTTTGCCCGGATTGTTGGAAACCACCTTTCGCGTTCTGGCGGCCAACTTTGCGGACTACGAAGTCATTGTGGTAAACGACGGCAGCCGGGACGCGACGGCGCAAGTGCTGCAACGCCTGCAAATACAATACGGCACGCGACTGCGCGTTGTCACGCACGCGGCGAATCGAGGCTACGGCGGAGCGTTGCGAAGTGGATTTGAGGCGGCTACCAAGGAGTTGGTTTTCTACACCGACGGCGACGGGCAGTACGATCCCGCGGAACTAATGGAGTTGTACAAACAGATGGAGCCGGGCGTGGGATTCGTCAACGGCTACAAGTTGCAACGCAACGACCCGCGGCATCGCATTTGGATCGGCAACGCATACAACCGCTTCGCGCGCGTGCTGTTCGGAGTGCGCATCCGGGATATCGATTGCGATTTTCGCCTCATCCGCGGCGACGTTTTGAAACGCCTGCAACTGGTTTCCACCAGCGGAACCATCTGCGTGGAACTGGTGCGCAAGCTGGAGTTAAGCAGCTGCGGCGTGCGCGAAACCGGCGTCCATCACTATCCGCGTTTGCACGGGCGGTCTCAGTTTTTTCGATTCCGGAGCCTGCTCACGACGCCCTATCAACTGCTGCGGCTGCGCATGGAACTTTTTTTCCTGCTGGCAGTGACGGCGAGCCATGGGATTCTGGAATGCCTGTACCAGCGGTAAATCTGCGGCCCGCGCTGGCAGCCACGCATGCGGCGTACGAGGCTCGGCTCGCGGAACTGTTCACACGGCAGCAGTTCATTCTGGGTGAGCAAGTGCGTGCGTTCGAACAGGAGTTTGCCGCGGCAATGGGCGCGTCGGATTCGGTGGGCGTGGGAAACGGCACGGACGCGATCGCGCTTTGTTTGCGCGCGGCAGGCGTTGGCGGGTCGAACAAGGACGTGATCACCAGCGCGCTGACCGCGCCTTTCACGGGCGTGGGAATCACGGCGGCGGGATGCCGGCCGCGCTTCGCCGATGTGGATCCGCGCACATTGCGAATGAGCGCCGGCGATGCGCAGAATCGCGCGCGGAAAAACACGGCGGCCGTCGTGCCCGTGCATTTGTATGGACAGCCATGCGACTTGCCGGCGTTCCGGCGCGTGGCGAAAACGTTGCGCGCCGAGCTGATTCAAGATGCGTGCCAGGCGCACGGCGCGAGTTATCAAGGCAAGCCTCTAACGGCTTATTCCAGCCTGGTTGCTTACAGTTTTTATCCCACGAAAAATCTTGGCTGTTTGGGGGATGGCGGCGCGATTACAACCGGCAGCAAGAGGCTGGCGCGCAAGCTGCGCGAGTTGCGCGACGGCGGACGGCGCGGCGGGCAAGTGAGTTTCACTTTCGGAATCAATTCGCGCCTCGATGAGATGCAGGCCTGCTATCTGCGGGCGTTCCTGGAGAAGCTTGCGGAATGGAACGCCGATCGCGCCGCCACGGCGAGATTCTACGATGAATCGTTGCGCGCTTGCCCGGGCGTGCAATTGGTGGAGCGCACCTCCGATTCCGTTTGCCATCTGTACGTGATTCGCGCCAAACGGAGAGACCGTTTGCGGGCATTTCTATCGTCGAAAGGAATCGGCACGGGCGTCCATTATCCCGTTCCCCTTCATTTGCAACCGGCATTCAGCGCTTGTGGACAAAAGCGCGGCGATTTGCCGCATGCCGAAAAAGCGGCGCGGGAAATTGTCTCTCTTCCTTTGTGGCCGTATCTGCCCAGGATATCGGCGGAGGAAGTTGTAACGCGAGTGTGGGAGTTCTACCGGGCCTGACTTCGTCTACTCTAAGAAGATGCGCATTTTGTCTGTTAGTTTTTTTCTGCTCTCCGCACTGATACTGCAAGCAGAGTGGTGGGGCTTTCGCGGACCTGGCGGTAATGGCACCTCCGCACTGAAGAGTCTTCCCGCCGAATGGAGTTCCACGAAGAACGTCGCGTGGAAGACGGAGATTCCCGGCCGCGGCTACTCCTCACCCGTGATCGCCGGCGGCAAGGTTTGCCTTACAACCTCCACCGAAGGCGACAAGATTCCTGGCAAAAAAGCCCCGGAGCATCTATTGGGTGGCAAGCCTTTCCTGCATCCGCAGACGACGTCGGAAGATCGGATCGTTACGTTGAGAGGCTTGTGCATCGATGCGGAAACAGGCAAAGTCGCGTGGGAACGAACCGTTTATGAAGGCGGCGTGTTTGACGGGCGGCACACGTTCAACACATTCGCCTCACCCACACCGCTCACCGACGGCAAGCGTGTCTTCTTTTACTTCGAATCGCAAGGGCTGTATGCATTCGATCTGAACGGCAAGGCGTTGTGGAAGACCTCCATTGGCGGCGTTGCGAAGGCCGGATTGGCGGCGGGCACTTCGCCGATTCTCGCCGCAGGCAACATTATCCTGCAGGCGGACGATGACGACGGAAAGAAATCTTTCATCTATGGCGTGTCGCCGGGGGACGGCGAGATTGTGTGGAAGACCAAGCGCGAGACATCGGTGACGTGGAACACGCCCGTCGTCGTGCGTCACGGGGAGACTGAGATGGTGGTCACAGCCGCGACGGAACACGTGATCGCCTACGATCCCAAATCGGGCAAAGAACTGTGGCGCGGACCCGGCATCGAAGGGTTCGGCGCGGCGAGTCCTGTCAGCGGCGGCGGACTGGTGTTTCCCAATGCGTATCATCCGGTGAAAAAACTGTTCGCGATGAACATCGATCCGGCGGCGAAGGAACGCGTTGCCTGGAAGTATGAGAAAGGCACGGCATACGTTCCGTCGCCCATCTACTACGACGGCTACCTTTACTTAACGACAGACGCGGGGTTACTCACTTGCATGGAAGCGGCGACTGGCAAAGTGGTCTACGAAGGGAAGCGTTTGCCGAAGCCCGCGAAGCTCACGGCGTCGCCGGTTGCCTTTGACGGGAAGCTGCTGCTCACCAGCGCGGAAGGGGACACGTTCGTCATTCGCGCGGGCCCCGAGCACGAAATTTTGGCGACGAATCCGATTGGAGAAGGCGTGTTCGCCTCTCTCGCCCTGGATGGCGATTCCATCTACATCCGCGGCGACAAGCATCTGTTCCGCATCCGCTGATTATTTCGCATCGCGCCAGTTATCGCCGATGCCGGTTTCGACGACGATGGGCACGCTGAACTCGCGAACCGATTCCATTTCGCGGCGCACCATCGCCGCGGCGCTCTCTACTTCTTCCGGCGGCGATTCGAGCACCAGTTCGTCGTGGACCTGCAGCAACATCTTCGTCCGCATGTTTTTCGTTTCCAGCAGATTCCGGATGCGGAGCATGGCTAGCTTGATCAGGTCGGCCGCGCCGCCCTGCATGGGAGTGTTGACGGCAATGCGCTCGGCGAAGCCACGCGCCGCGGTGTTGCGGCTGGCGATGTCGGGAATGGGGCGCTCGCGGCCGAACATGGTAACGGAGAGGCCCGTGCGGCGTACTTCGGCGATGGTGTCGTCGATGTATTTCCTGACGCCTTGATAGCGCTCGAAGTAGTTGCGGATGTAAGTATCCGCCTGCGCGCGCGGGATTCCCAACTGGCCCGCCAACCCGAAGGAGGTCTGTCCATAGACGATGCCGAAGTTGACCGCCTTCGCCATGCGCCGCATGTCGGCGTTGACTTCAGCAGCGGAGATGCCGAAAACTTCCGAAGCGGTTCGCGTGTGGATGTCTTCGCCGTTGCGGAAGGATTCCATCAACACCGGATCTTGCGAGAGGTGGGCGAGCAGACGCAATTCGATTTGCGAATAATCGGCGACCAGCATTTTCCAACCTTCGCGCGGGACGAACGCGGCGCGGATTTCGCGACCCAGTTCGGTGCGGATGGGGATGTTCTGCAGATTCGGATCGGTGCTGGAAAGGCGGCCCGTCGCCGCGCCGGTTTGATGGAACGATGTATGCAGGCGTCCGGTGCGCGCTTCGATGCGCTGCGGCAGCGTATCGACATAGGTGCCCTTGAGCTTGGTGAGCTGGCGGTATTCCAGCACCTTGCCGGCAATGGGATATTCGTCCTGCAACTCTTCCAGAACGTCGGCGGCGGTGGAGGTCTGTTTTCCCTTTACGTACTTGAAAGGCGCGGGTACATTCAACTCCTCAAACAAAACCTTGCTCAATTGTTGCGTGGAGTTGATGTTGAACGGATGCCCAGCCAGAGTGTGTATCTCGGTGGTGAGCCTTTGAATTTCGGCGTCCATGCGTTCGCTGAGACGAGCCAATTGCGCAGACTCAATGCGGATTCCGGTGCGTTCCATCTCCGCCAGAACGCGAGAAAGCGGCAGCTCAATTTCGTCGCACAGTTTGCGCAGCCCGGGCCGCGATTGAAATTGCCCGCTCAAGTGCTGCGCCAACTCGACGACACATGCCGCCTGCTGTTCCGCCGAGCCGCTCAAACGCCTGTCGAGGTAGCGCTCGGACAGTTTCTGAAGTGACGCTGCGCCCGGATCGGGATGAATCAGAAACGCCTCGATCATGATATCGCGCGTGAATCCGGCAGCCGTGGGAAGCGCACGCAAAAAGCTTTTGCAATCGTAAGTGATCTTCGGAGACTCCGAAAGGAACCCGGCCAGTGCGCCGAACAGATGCTCCGGCACCGCGCGACCCCGGTTATTTTCCTGCGCCAAGCCAAGCATGGACTCCAGCGCCAGTTCGCCGGGGGCGGCTTCGGCGAGAACAACGGCGGTAGGAATGGAACCATCCAGCGAGGCGACAAACGCCGCCGCGGCCTCCTCGTCTTCGACGACACCCCAATCACCGGCGGAAGGCGCATCGGCCGGGCCAACCTCTTTGAGCAGACTGAAAAACTCCAAGTCGCGATAGAGCGCGCGCAGCTGATCGGCATCGGGCTCGCACACAGCGAGACTTTCCAGGCTCCACGCAATGGGAACGGCGGTTTCGATGGTCGTGAGCCGCTTGCTAAGCTCAACCTGCGGACGGTTGTTGAGCAGGCTCTCGCGCTGCGTTCGTTTCGTCAATCCGGCCGCGCCGTCCAAGGCTGCTTCCACCGAACCGAATTGCGCCAGAATCTCTTTCGCGCCTTTGTCGCCGATACCCGGAGCGCCGGGAATATTGTCCACGGCATCGCCCTTCAGAGCCAGCAAGTCAGCTACCTGACTAGGAGGCACACCCATGAACTCCGTAGTGGCGGCGATGTCGAAAATCGCGTCGTCCTTCATCGGGTTCAACATGCGTACGTGTTCGTTCACCAGTTGCAGCATGTCCTTGTCGCTGGACACGATGATGGTCTCCACGCCTCGCGCTTCAGCCGCGCGCGCGATGGTGCCGATAACGTCGTCGGCCTCGAAGCCTTCGAATTGAAGCACGGCTACACGCTGCGCTTCCAGCAGCTTTTGCACGTAGGGAATCTGCTCACCTAAATCCTGCGGCATCTCTTCCCTGTTCGCCTTGTATTCGGTGAACTGCTCCTCGCGAAAAGTCTTGCCTCTGCTTTCGAAGACCGCGGCGATGTAGTCGGGCTTGTGTGTGGCAGTCAGCCTGCGCATCATGTTGTGAAAGATGAAAATCGCTTCGGTAGAAAGGCCCTTGCTGGTTCGCATGGGTGGTGCCGACGAACGCGCCCGCGCGTGGTAAGCCCGGAAGACGAAGTTGAAGGTGTCGATGAGGAAAAGGCGCGGAGCGGGCATTCTCAATATGATAACGCTTAATGGACGCGAGGTCAGAACGGACACCGGCTGTTGCAAAAATGACACAGGTGACAGGCTGTAACTTGTTGTGGCATAATCACTTGTTTGTTGACGACTAGACTAGAAGACGGCGCTCTCCGTTTCGAAGCGACGATCCAAAGGCCCGTAGAAGCCGAAGGAGTGGGGCTGCATCACGGCGTCCCGGTGAGGATCAGAATTCTTCCCGCGCCGCCAATGACGGGCATCGTTTTCATTCGCACCGATCTGGACCGTTTCCCAATTCCCGCCAGTTGGCGATACGTGGCGCGCGTCAGTTATGCCACCAGCCTCATGCGCCAAGGCGTACTGATCTCCACGACGGAACATCTGCTGAGCGTTTTTTACAGCATGGGGATCGACAACGCTTTTGTCGAAATCGATAACCTGGAAGTTCCCATTCTGGACGGCAGCGGAAATCCGTTCGTGAAACTGATTGCGGAAGCGGGCATTCGCGTGTACCGGCGGCGGAAGCGGTTCCTGCAAATGCGCCGCGAATTGACGGTGGAGGCGCAAGGCAAGCGGATCAGTATTGTGCCGGCGGACGCCTTTCAACTGAGCTGCCACGTCTATTTCGATCATCCGATGGTGGGACATCAGAGGATGGATCTGGAAGTGACGCCGGAGAACTATTCGCGCGAGATTGCGCCGGCGCGAACGTTTGGATTCTCGTGGGAATTGGATGCGATGCGGAACATGGGCCTGATTCGCGGCGCGGACTTATCGAGCGCCGTGCTGTTCGATCGCGAAAGCGTGCAGAACCCCGAGGGACTGCGCTTCCACGATGAACCGTGCCGGCATAAGGCACTCGATCTGATTGGCGACCTGGCTCTCATCGGCAGACCGCTGATGGGCCGCGTGATCGCCGAACGCGCCGGACATGCGATGCACACGCAATTGGTGGCGCGCATCATGTCGGACCCATCGCTCTACGAACTGGTCACCTACGATCAGATCGCCAATCGGGCCGCGGCCGCCGTCGTCGCCTGAGGCCGATGCGGCACATCCCCAACCTGTTGTGCTGGCTGCGGATGGCACTTGCGCCGTGGTGCGCGATTGCCGTTGCGGGAGGCCGCCGCGAAGAAGCATTCGTGCTGATTTTTGCCGCAAGCCTCACCGATTACTTCGATGGCTACCTGGCGCGCCGCTGGAATTGCGCTTCGCCGTTTGGAGCGCTGCTGGATCCGGCCGCTGACAAACTCTTCCTCTCCCTGGTCTACATCGCGCTTGGTTTTGCGGATAAAGCTCCTTGGTGGCTGGTCGGTTTGATCTTCGGACGCGATCTGTTGATCCTGTGCGGAGCGGCGCTGCTGCGGCTACGCGTCAGGCAAAGCAAGTTTCCACCGACGCCGGCGGGAAAGATCAGCACGGCGATTCAGATGGCTGGCGCACTGGCGATGCTGACTTGGGATAGCGGAATTGCCGTTGGCGCGGTGGCCACGGGCACTGCCATTAGCGGTCTCGACTACGTGCGTGTGGGGTGGCATATGATAAAAGACCAGGAGGCCTCACGATGATGCGCTGGTTTGTTCTTGCTCTTCCGTTCGCCCTGTTCGGCGAGCCTGCGCGATTGGAGAACGTTGGCTGGCGATTGTGGAGCCATCGCGAAGCCACGGCTCCGCGCGTCTTCGTCGATGCCAACGTCACGCGCAGCGGCAAGGGCTCGCTTGCGGTATCGGGAAACAGCAATCTCGCCGAACATGGCGGTTGGGAACGCAACCTCGAAGTAAAAGCGGGTACGTGGTACCGGCTCACGGCCCACTACCGCGCGCAAGGCGTGCAGTATCCGACGTGGCAGATTGTTTCACGGCTCGATTGGCGCGATGCGAAGGGCAAGCGCGCCGGACAGCCTGATTATGTGTACGCCGTGAAGCCGGAAGGCGAGTGGACACGCACCTGGATGGACGTGCAACCGCCGGCGAATGCGGCCTCTGTCAACGTGCAATTGTTTCTCAGCCACGCGCCGGCAGGCACGGTGTGGTGGGACGACGTGAGCCTGGAAGAGATCGCGCCGCCGGGAGATCGCAAGATTCGCGTGGCGACCATCAATCTGCGGCTGCAAGGCACGAAATCGCGCGAGGAGAATGTCGAGAAGTTCGTAAGCGCGTTGAACGCCGCCGCGCCGGGCAAGCTCGACATGATTCTTTTTCCCGAAGGCATGACGGTGGTGGGAAATGGAAAGAGTTACGTCGAAGTGTCGGAACCGGTGCCTGGGCCGACCACCGCCCGGCTCGGCGAGTTGGCACGTGATCGCAACTCTTATGTTGCGGCGGGGATCTATGAGAGCGAAGGATCCATCGTATACAACACAGCGGTGCTGCTGGACCGGCAAGGGCGGCTGGTTGGGAAATATCGCAAAGTGTACTTGCCGCGCGAGGAGTATGAGAAAGGACTCGCGCCGGGCAACACATTCCCTGTCTTCGACACGGACTTCGGACGAGTCGGGATGATGATTTGCTATGACGTGTTCTTTTCCGACCCCGCCTATGCATTGGCGAAGCAAGGGGCCGAGGTGATTCTGCTTCCCATTTGGGGCGGCAATGAAACCCTGGCTGCGGCGCGCGCCATTGAGAATCGCGTATTCCTGGTCACCTCCGGCTACGATCATCCGACCTACATCATGGACCCCGACGGCGAACGCATCTCCGTCGCGCACGAACGCGGCTCGGCGGCTATTGCGACCATCGATCTGAATCGCCGTTATACACACCCGGGGCTAGGGGACATGAAGAATCGCCGCATGAAGGAACAGCGCACCGATGTGCCTGTTCCGTTGCCGAGATGAAGTGGGGCAGGTCTCCAGAACTGCGGCGGGATCTCCAGATCCCGTCACGGCCTCGCCAAAGGCCATTGGCCGCGCGGCGGCCGATTTATCGGCTGAGTAGCATCCGATGGCCGCTTTGCGGCCATCTCGGCTTTGGCCTTTCACTAGATAAAAAACATTTCTTGCGACCCATGTTGTATCTCTGCTTGAATTGTGGTATCTAGTTATATGACTAGAGTGTGACCGAAAGGATCTTCCATGGGGTTCCCCACCAAAGTCCAACT
>JACPVQ010000124.1:58712-60752 GCA_016191645.1 Candidatus Solibacter usitatus | reverse complement strand
GTGGCAGTCTGGCTGGCGGGCCTGTTTCTCGCCAACGTGCGCATCATGCCCATGCCCATTGGTCCGGGCCAGGTTCGCGTGACTGCGGTGGACACGAACTATGCGATTGCGCAAGGCGGGTTGAGCGGATGGTTCCGCTCCGGCCAGCAGGCGGAGATTCTGCTTTCCGCCATCGGCTTCAACCGTTCCGGCGGAGGTCTGCTGTTCAATCATCCGCGCAGTATCGCCAGTGATGGAAAAAGACTCATTCTCGCGGACAGCAACAACAACCGCATCCTGATCTGGTCTTCCTTGCCCGATTCCAACGTCGCGCCCGACATGGTGCTGGGGCAGTTGGATTTCGATAGCAACCAATCCGGCGGCGGGTCTTCGCAAATGAATTGGCCGGGACAGGTTTCCGTAACGCCGGATGGCAAGCTGGTGATCGCCGATACCTACAACGACCGTTTGCTTCTATGGAATTCTTTTCCCACGCAAAACGGCCAGGCTCCCGACGTGATTCTGCGCAATGAGGCTCTGCGCTGGCCGTGGGGCGCATGGACCGATGGAAATCGCGTGGTGGCCTCCGCCACGGGGGGCAGAGCGGTGCTGGTATGGAATCGTTTTCCCATACAGGGCAACGAGTCTCCGGATTTCGTACTGCGGCCCGAAGGCATGGGAACTCCGCGCACAATCACGTCCGATGGAAGCCGCCTCATCGTAGGCGATCACAACGCATTTCAAGAGCTGGCCGGCAATTTTTTCTGGAAGAGTTTCCCCACCGGGCCGGGCGATTCCTACGATTATTTCGCTCCGGACCCAATGGATTCCAACTCTGCATGGATGCAGGGTACGTTCGACGAACAGGGCCGCCTGCTCATGCTGGGGCGAACGCTGCATGTGTGGAATGAGTTTCCCGAGAGTTCCTCCGTGCGGCCCAATCTCAGCATTCAAGGTTATTCGTTTCAAGGCGGCGATGGAGGCGCGGTAGTAGCCGCCGGTGGACGGCTCTACCTGTTGGAATACAACGGCAATCGCATCGCAGTCTACAACAATCCTCCAACTACTCCACAGCAGCGGCCCGATTTCGCTATTGGCAGCCCGAACCTGGAAACGAATACGCTGCGCACGAACTTCTTGATGACGAATCCCGTCCCGGCGACGGACGGAAAATCTTTGTTCGTCTCTTCCGATTTCGACCGCCGCCTCTATGTCTGGAAGCAGCTTCCCGATGAGAGCGGCGCAAAACCGAATTGGGTCTACGATCTGCCCTTCGCACCATGGGACAACGAAATCTCACAAGGCGGCCTTGCTCTTGCAGGCAAGGAGAGCGTTGCCATTTGGAGCACGCTGCCATTGAACGGCGAGATGCCCGATGTGATGCTGAACGGCCGCTTCGGAGGCGTGCGGTTCCAGGAGATTCGCGGCGTCGGATGGGATGAAAAGTATTTCTATCTTTCCGACATGTTGGCCAACAAGGTCTACGTGTGGCGCGGCATACCCATCGTTGAATCCGATCCCGCCTTCGTGCTCGACGTTCGCCAGCCAGCCCGCATTTCTACGGATGGTGAGTACGTCGTCATTACGTCCACGGAGACGCATACACTGACGGTGTATCGCGTGGCCGATCTCGAATCCAGTCCGCGGCCGCAGACCATCGGCGGTCCGGGAATGTTTAATCTTCCCCAAGGCTCTTTGGTTCGCAAAGGGCAGCTTTTCGTTTGCGACACAACGGGAAACCGTGTCCAGATGTGGCGCAACATAAACGATGCTCTCGCGCGACGTCCCGCCGATGCCATTCTCGGAGGCAATCGCGAGCCCGCCAACGGCAGGTCGACGCTCTTCTGGCCCGGCGTCCCCGCTTTTGACGGAAGCTATCTTTGGGTGGGGGAATTCAAGTTTTCAGGCAGAATGCCCCGATTCAACGTGCAACCGGAGTAATGCTGTGTGCTGCCCCAAAATCCGGCGTTGCGGCCGTGATACGGCGGCCGCTGCGCGGCCGATGGCCTCTGGCGAGGCCATGCGGGATCTGGAGATCCCGCTGCAGGTCTGGAGACCTGC
>JACPVQ010000124.1:0-58685 GCA_016191645.1 Candidatus Solibacter usitatus | reverse complement strand
AGCAGCAATAAATCTGCTCAGAGCAGAGACTTTGCAACTTGATTTGAGAGTTCCTGGGCTTGGGCTTGGGCGCGGCGGATGTTTGCTTCCTTAATCCCTTCGTAGCCGCGGATCATGTCGGGGAGAGAGGCGATTTCTATGGCCAACGACTCTGTTTCGGGGGATAGGTGCGGGAGGATTTGATCGATTAGGTTTTTGTACCAGGAGATGAGAGAGCGCTCCTGGCGGCGGTGGGACAGGTAGCCGAAAACGTCCAATGGGGTGCCGCGGAGGAATTTCATAGAGGCCAAGACGCGGAGCGGCGCGCCGAACCAAGCGCCTAGTTGCAATTTCTTTGTTGCGCCGAAGCGGCGCAGCAGCGGCGGATGCAGGTTGTAAGAGATAGACTCCGGTTGTTCCCACATGGCGAGGATTTGGCGGCGCGTTTCTTTGTTGGTGAGCAGGCGGGCTACTTCGTACTCGTCTTTGTAGGCCATGAGCTTGTAGAGATACTGCGCGACGTAATCGGCTAGCGCGGGAGAGCGCTCGCGAACTTTGTTGACGAACTGCTGGTACTCATTTGCATAGGACGCGCTCTGATATTGACGGAGTTCAGCGACACGATCGAACGTGGTCTGAGGGCTAGCGACCTTTGGAGTAAGGACCGATTCGACGGAGGCGGCATCGCAGTAGTACTTGCGGCCCCAAAGGAAGGCTTGCAGATTGTTTTCTACTTGAACGTCATTGAGTTGAATTGCCTGTTGCAACGCAGGCTCACCAATCGGCAACAGGCCAGCCTGGAAGGCGGCACCTAGAAGAAACATGTTCACGGAGAGGTGACTGCCGAATAGGCCTTCGGCGAGTCGAGTGCCGTCGATGTAGAGGTTGCGGCCGTGGAGCGTCGATGACTTGATGTTTTCGAGCAGGCGATCGGGGCCTGAGAGAACTTTGCCTTTGCGTATGTCGTCACCAGTGGGAACCTGGCTGGTGTTGACGACGGCAACGGTGCGGCCCGGGTCCGCCGTTTTCAGATTCTCGTTGTTCGCGGCACCGAGAAGATCGAAGCCCAAGATCAGGTCGACACATGCGGTGTTGGCGCGGGCGGAGATTTCGAGAGGAGTTTGGCTAATGACGATGTGAGAGACTACCGCGCCGCCTTTTTGCGCGAGGCCTGTTTGATCGAGTGTGTTGACATGGAGGCCGTCGATGATGGCGGCGGTGGCGATCAAAGCATTGATGGTAACGACGCCTGTGCCGCCGATGCCGGGCATGAGAATTCGATAGCCGCCGGCCGCACTGACTACTCCGCGGGGCTGGGGGACATCCGCTGCGGGGAGTTGTGGGAGCGGACGTTTTTTTAGACCCGTTCCTTCAGCGATGTTGACGGTGAGGAACGAAGGGCAATCGCCCAATGCGCAGGAGTAATCCTTGTTGCAGGAAGACTGGTGAATGCGCATCTTTTGACCGAGGTCTGTTTGGACGGGCTGGAGACTCATGCAATTGGACTGTTTGACGCAATCGCCACAGCCTTCGCAAACTGCTTCGTGGATGACGAGGCGCTTGACGGGTTCGGCCAATTTGCGGCGCGAGCGCATGCGACGCTTCTCGGCGGCGCATTGTTGATCGTAGATGATGACCGTGACGCCAGAGATTTTCTCCAACTCGGCGAGAACAATTTCCAAGTCGTTACGGTCACGCACTTGCGCGCTGGCGGCGACGGTGACGCCGTCCATGTACTTGGTAACGTCCTCCGCGAGGACGACTATCTTCTTGACGCCTTCGGCTTCGAGCTTGCGAGTGAGATCTGGAATGGGGAGTGCGCCGGTGGCAATTTGACCGCCGGTCATGGCGACATGCCCGTTGTAGAGGATCTTGAAGGTGATATTGACGCCCGCGGCAATGCAACTGGCGATGGCGATTCTACCGGAGTGGAAGTAGGTACCGTCGCCCATGTTCTGGAAGATGTGAGCGCGATCGGTGAAGGGATCCATGCCAATCCACGGGACGCCTTCTCCGCCCATGTGAGTGCAGAAGAGGTAGCCGCGGTTGGAGCCGCCGAGCATGGCGGACATTCCGTGACAGCCGATGCCGCCGCCCGCGACCTGACCTTCGAGAAGAATGGTGGAACGATTGTGGGGACAGCCGGAACAGAAATTGGGTGGACGGAAGGCGACTAATTCTTTGGGTTTGATGGCAACGGCATCGAGGCGGTTCAGCCGGTGGTTTACGGAGTCCGGCTTGGAGCCGTTGGGAAGCGCGGCGGCAATGGCGCGAGCGATGATATCGGGATCGAGTTCGTAGCTGGAGGGAAGGAGCGGAGCGCCGGCGATGTCTTCTTTGCCGAAGATGACGGGGTGACCTGGCGCATTAAAGAGAACGTCGCGCAGCTGCATTTCGAGGAAGCTGCGCTTTTCTTCGATGACGAAGATTCTTTCCAAGCCTTGAGAAAACTCTTTGGCGAAGGAAGATTCGACGGGGAAGGTCATGCCGAACTTGGCGATGCGAATGCCGAGGCGATCCAAATCGCCGGCGATGCCGAGATCGCGAAGAGCTTGCATGACGTCGTAGTAATACTTGCCTGCTGTAGCGATGCCGAAGCGTGCGTTTTCGCCCGCGCCAAACCATCGGTTGAGACGATTGGCACGCGCGAATTCCTTTGCGGCATCGAGACGGCGGCGACTCATTTCGGGCTCGATGGCGTTGGTGAAAGGGATCCAGAGGCGGGAGTCTGTCTTTTTTTGGTAGTTGTCCGGAAGGTTGATGTTCAGGCGTTGCGGAGATATATCGACCGTGCCGCCGCCATCGCAGACTTGCGTGAGAAGCTTGAGGCCGCACCAAGCGCCTGTGAATCGGGATAAGGCAACGCCGAGGAGTCCGAAATCGAGAACCTCTTGCGTATTGCCGGGAAAAAGAACGGGAATACCGAAGTTCATCAAACTGAAATCGCTCTGATGGGGGATGGAGGAAGACTTGCAGGCATGATCGTCGCCGGCAAGAACCAACGCGGCGCAATATTTAGGAGAGCCGGCAAGGTTGGCGTGACGGAGAATGTCGCCGGAACGATCGACACCAGGGCCTTTGCCGTACCAGATGCCGAGGACGCCATCGTATTTCGATTGACCCATGACCTCGTAGATCTGACTGCCCATTACGGCCGTGGCGGCCATGTCCTCATTGATGCCGGGCCAGAAGTGCACGTCGAGATCGCGGAGGAGAGCACCGGAACGTTGGAGAGCAAGGTCGTAACCACCGAGCGGGGAGCCTTCGTAACCAGAGATGAAGGTTCCGGTTTTGAGACCAGCCTTGCGATCGATTCGCATCTGGTCCATGGGGAGGCGAACCAAGGCTTGGATCCCCGTCAGATACACGGTGCCCGATTCCGCCGTGTAACGGTCGGTTAGTTTCATGTGTTGTAACCAGTGTAGCTAGGCGTAGGAGAGGATTTTGTCGAGCGCTTTGGAGACCTTCATGAGTTGATCCGGGTCGTTGGCATCGCGGCCGATTTCCGGGCTGAGGAAACCGCGGTAGCCGACCTTCTTGAGAGTGGCCATGACGTCTTTGAAATCGACGTCGCCTTCTAGGAGATCGACGGCGCGGCCTCGCTCTGTGCGGGTGGCGAGTTTGTAATCTTTCACGTGAACGCGTTTGATGCGGTTGCCGAGCGTGAGGATCCAATCTTGTGGATAGCCGAATTGCATTACGTTTCCAATGTCGAAATGGGCCTGGAGCCAAGGGCTTTGGAACTGATCGATGAAGGCGCGCATTTCAATAGGGCTGACAAGGAACTTGTTCGACACGTTTTCAGGAGTCAGGCAGACTTTGGCGGATTCAGCGTGCGAGACAGCTTTGCGGAGTTCCGCGGTGATGCGATCCCAAGAGTCCTGATAGCCGTAGAGAAATTTTGCGCCGTTGCCTAAACGGCCGGGGACGATGAGGAGAGCGCCGCAGTTTATGGATTGCGCGACATCGATGGCGTGGTGAAGGGTATCGACGCCTTTAGAGCGCACGGCGGGGTCGGGGTGATTGAGCCAGTTTTTGTCGAGTTCGCCCGAGACCCATAAACTTGCGATGGCGATGTTGTGCTTGCGAGCGGCGTCAGCGGCGCGGCGGGCCTGATCTATGGGGAGATTCATATCGAAGGCGAGGCCGGGACGAATTTCGAGGCCCTCAAATCCGGCGTTGCGCGCGAGGCGGAACTGGTCGTTGAGCGGCATGTTGTCAGGGAAGATGACGTTGCAGATGGATTTGATGAATTGAGTATCCGGAGGAGGAGTGAAGGGATAGGCGGCGGCGGAAGACAGAAACGCTCTTCGTTGCATGTCGCGAGATTAGCAGATCTCCTTGGCGATGCGAAGGATTTCGGCGACGGTCCAGGCCTGCGCAGGCGCTCCGGCAGGGGCGTGCGCCGAATCGCCATCATAGAGTTCCGGAAGAGTGCCGAGGCATCCGCGGAAGAGTTCTTCGGAAAAGCGGGCGAGGACGCTACGAACGTATTCGATATTTTCCGGGGTGCGGCCGAGGACGTTAAGGCGCGCGCCAAGATAGGGTCCGATAAGCCATGGCCAAACGGTGCCTTGATGGTATGCGCCGTCACGCTCGCCCGGGCCGCCATGATAACGGCCGCGGTATTCAGGGTGCGCGGGATCGAGTGTGCGGAGACCGAACGGGGTGAGGAGTTTCTCTTCGACGCAACGCAGGACGGCGAGTTGGCGATCTTGCGGGAGCAAAGGAAAGGGAAGGCTGAGCGCGAAGATCTGATTGGGGCGGATGCGGTCGTCGGGGCCTTCGGGGGTCAAACAATCGTAGAGGCAGGATCGAGATTCGTTCCAGAAGTGTTTTGGGAAATTGGCCAGGAAAAGAAGGGCTTCCTTGGACCAGGATAGTGAGTCCTGTTCTTCGCCAAACTGGCGCGCCCACCAAGACATCATGCGGAGCGCATTGTACCAGAGGGCGTTAATTTCGACCGGTTTTCCGCGGCGAGGAGTTACGACCCAATCGCCGACCTTCGCGTCCATCCATGTGAGTTGCGAGCCAGGTTGACCGGCGGAGAGCAGATGATCGGCCGGATCGACTGCGATGGAGTAGTGGGTACCTTGCATGTGCCATCGCAGAATCTCTTTGGCGGCGGGATAGAAATCGCCGCGGATGAATTCGCCGCTTTGGCCAGCTTGCTGCAAGGCCCAAACGGATTGAAAAAGCCAAAGGGTGGCATCCGCAGTGTTGTATTCGGGATTCTCGCCGCTGTCAGGAAAGCGATTGGGGATGAGGCCCTGGTCAAGATGTTGGAGGAAGCCGCGAACGATCTGTTCGGCGTGGCTGGTGTGGCCGCGCGAGATGAGAAGACCGGGGATGGCGATCATCGTGTCGCGGCCCCAATCGGTGAACCAAGGATAGCCGGCGACTATGGTGGGCTCGCCTGTGGAGCGCCTTACGAGAAATTCGTCGGCTGCGGCGTGGAGCCGAGAGGATGGGCGGCGGCTGCGTTCGGCGGCTTCGAGGAGTGTCACGGCTTCGAGATTGGGAGGATCGATGTCGTGGAGGGTGGCAAGAAGGAATGCGGTAGCGCCGCCGGTCAATTCAAAGTCGATCCAGCCTGGGGAGTAGAGATCTTCACGGAAATCGAGACCGCGCTCCATTTCGGTGCGGTACTCGTTGTTCTTGTACCAATGATCGACCGGAACGAAACCAACGCCGCTGTGATGAAGATGGAGGGCCGGAAGATCGGGGTATGGATGGAACTGGAGGAGTCCGTTAGATGAGGCCACTTCACGATTGACGACGTTGTTCTCGTGCTGCAAGGAGTGATAGCCGCGAAAGGCGAGAAAGGGGCGAACGCGAAGCCGGCATGAATGGGAGACCCGATATTGAATGACGGCGGTGTTTTGGCCTTGAACGAGGAAGAGTTTCTTTTCGACCTTCACATCGCCGGACTCATATTCCCAGATGGGGAATGGGTCGAGGCGGAACTGATTCAGCAGATGGAACCCTGTTGGGGTGATGATGCCTGGATATTGGGCAGCGCCGAGGTTGCAGATTTCCCCGGCGGAGAGGAGTTCTTCCTCGAAGCGCGAGAGCAAAACGAACCTTTCCGCAGTGGGGAGCACAGCGGCCGTGAGCAGGCTGTGATAGCGACGGGTATTTGCGCCTGAGACCGTGCCCATGGCGAACCCGCCGATTCCGTTGGCTTCAAGCCATTCGAGCTGCGAGGACTGAGACCAATCGCGGCATTGATCGCCGTTCACAATAATCGGCTTCATAACGCATCTCCTCGGGTCCAGCGCGAGCCCTTCCGCTTCCTTCAGAGTACCAGTCACAAAACGGCGGGAATTATATTCCCTTTGTTTGCGAGAATTTACAAATTGCGAATGGATTTTCTGGAATGATCGACTGATAGATTGAAAACAGAATGGCGCTTGCGGAGAGCAAGCAAAGAGGAGAGAGCGGTGAGGGAGATGAAGAAGAGCCGAGCCACTCGCGGGAAGAAGAAAAAAGAGAAGAAGACGATTGAGGAAGAGACCGGCCCCGCGAAGCGGCGGAAGCTGGTGAAGAAGATTCTCAATGCGGCGGAGAAGAACGTCGGCAAGGACAGCTTCAAGGTGAGCGCGAACGAGATCATCAAGCTGATTGAACTGGAGAAGCAGATGGATACCGAGGAGTTGAAGGAAGTTGAGGTCAAATGGGTCGGCGAATCGAAGGAGAGCGATGCGTCCAAGAAATAGAGTATTCACCGCTGCCTTCGCAACGCAAATTCCATGAATTAGATGTCAAATTCAAGGGATTCTCGGGGCCGATTGGAAGCGGAAAAAGTCAGGCGCTTTGCCACGAAGCACTTCGATTGAGTTACATCAATGCGGGGAGGACGGGGCTGCTGGGGGCCCCGACCTACCCGATGCTGCGGGATTCGACGCAACAAGCGCTGTTGGAAGTGCTGGAGGAGAACGGGATTCCGTACGAACTCAACCGGTCGGACAATGTTTTGACATTGGGAGACACGAGGTCGCGGATACTGTTCCGGTCGCTGGAGGAGTACGAAAGGCTGAGGGGCACGAACCTGGCTTGGTTCGGAGTGGATGAACTGACGTACACGCACGAGGAAAGCTGGCTGCGCCTGGAAGGACGGCTGAGGGATCCGAAGGCGGTTCAACTGCGAGGATACGCGGTTTGGACGCCGAAGGGTTTCGACTGGGTCTACCGGCGATTTGTAAAGGACGCGGGCGAGGACTATCAAGTTGTGTTTGCCAAGCCAGCCGAGAACAAGCACGTGTTGCGGGCCGCGCCGGATTTTTATGAGCGTCTACGGAGAACGTATGACGATGTTTTCTTCCGGCAGGAAGTGCTGGGGGAGTATTTGGAGCCGGGAACGGATCGCGTGTACCGGAATTTCTCAAGGGAGAGGAATCTGGAGGGCGTTTCTATCAGGCCAAATCTGCCGTTGCTGTGGGCTCTGGATTTCAACGTCGACCCATTGTGTTCGGTGGTGGCGCAGATTGTAAACGGGGTAGTGCTGGTAGCCGATGAAATCGTATTGCGGCGGGCGACGACCAAGGAAGCGTGCGAGGAATTCTGGAACCGGCACGGCAGACACACGGGGCCGCTGATTATTTACGGCGATGCATCGGGGAGCAGGGCGCAGACGGCCGGAAGCAGCGACTACCGGATTATTCAGGAGTACCTGTCGAGGGCGGGCCGCAGGGATGCGGAGATTCGAACGCTGCGAGGAAATCCGCCGGTGAGGGATCGGGTGCAACTGGTGAATGCCAAGCTGCTGAACGCCGCGAAAGAGATTGAAATCCGCATTGCCCCGCAGTGCAGGAAGCTTGTGCAGGATTTGGAAGAAGTGCAGTACAAGGCCGGATCGACGGTGGTAGAGAAAGACAGGCGTCCGGAGCTGACTCATTTGAGCGACGCGTTGGGATACCTGATCTGGTACGAGTTTGGACACCAACCAAGAGCGGGAGAACAAGGAAGGAGACTGCTGTAGCAGGATTTCGAGCCATGGAGATCATCAAGCAAGAGCATCCGGAATACCGGGCCCAAGCAGCGGTACTGCGACGGTACTCCGACTTGTACGCCGGCGGAGAACAGCTGAAGGAAAGAGCGGCGGAGTACCTGGCGAGACGACAGAAAGAGCCGCAGGATGTGTACGGGGAACGCCTATCGCGCGTGTTTTACGAGAATTACGCGGGGTCGATCATCGACTGGTACGCAGCAACCTTGTTCAAACGCGAGCCCGTGCTGAATTTCGAGGGCGAGGAATCGCGAGGGCGAAACTACTTTTCGTCGTTCACGGAAGATTGCGACATGCGCGGAACGAGTTTCGCAGGGATGCTGCAGCAGCAGTTTGTATCGGCACTGGTTCACGGCAAGAGCTACCTTCTGGTGGATTTTCCAAAGGCGACCGTACAACCGTTGACACGCGCGCAGGAGGACGAGTACGGGCTATCGCGGGCGTACGTAGTAAATTACAGCGCGCAGGACCTGGTGAACTGGAGCGTCGATGAGCACGGAGTGTACGAATGGGCGGTGCTGAGGCAAGTCAACCCGCACAGAGTGCTGCCGGACGGTCGAGTGGCCGTGGAAACGCGGTGGCTGTATTTCGACCGCGAGACGTACAGGGTGTACAAGTCGCTGAAGGAAGGTACGGGCGAAAGCGAACCGGAACTGATTGATGAAGGCGCACACGGCCTGAGCGGGCTTCACACAGTGCCGCTATTTGAACTCAAGGTGAGCGAGGGCCTGTGGCTGATGAACAAAGCGGCGCTGCTGCAACTGGAGCACTTTAATAAGAGCAACGCCCTGGGTTACGCGCTGTCGATGGGGCTGTTTGCGATGCCAGTGGTTTACACGGAACGCGACTGGCAGCAGATGGTCGGCGAAAGCTACTACCTGCAGCTTGGCCCGCAAGACCGGTTCGGATGGACGGAACCCGAGGGGAAGGTGTTCCAAATCGCGGCGCAGAACCTGACACGGCTGCAAGAAGAAATCTATCGTATCTGCTATTTACTGCATCAATCGAGCGGCGTGCACAGCAGCGGATTCAGTCAATCGGGGCTGAGTAAGCAGCGGGACTTCAGCGTGACGATGGAAGTGCTGCGCGCATACGGGGATGTTGTAAAGGATTACGCGAAGAAAATCCTGCGGACAATCAACGCAGCGCGCGCGGACGGCCTGGAGATAGGCGTTTCCGGAATGGACGATTTCGACATCGGAGAATTTTCCAACGACCTGGGAGATGCGGAACGGCTGCTGCAACTGGGGGTGGAGTCGCCGACGTTGAAAGCGGAGATTTTCAAGAAGCTGGCGGGAAAGTATTTATGCGATGCGCGGCAGGGCGTGAAGGATCAGATCAATCGAGAGATTGAGGCGTCGTTATTCGGATGAGACAGCGAACAAAGACAGACGGGAGACACGGAATGGACGAGAGTCAACGGAATGAAGCGGGCAACCAGGCCGGCGATTTAAAAGACATCATCCGGCACGTGATGCGGGAGCATGACGTTCTGGAGCGAGAGAAAGCGGAACCGGCATACAAGACGGAACTGGCTGAGGAGCGAGGACGCCGGGAGCAGTTGGAGCGGCGGGTGAACGAACTGGTGGAGGAAAACCAACGAAGCCGTAAGATGGCCGAGGAGGCGAACCGGCAGACGAGCATCCGCTCGGAGTTAATGAAGCACGGGGTGATGAAGCTGGACTTAGCATTTCGCGCGATCAAGGACGACGTGCGTCGAACCTCGGACGGCCAGCTGGTGGCGGTAAACGAGGGCGAGGAACTGCCGTTGGGTACGTACGTGAAACGCTTCGTGGAAGAGAACCCCGAATTTCTGCCGGCGCGTTTGGGCGGAGGCGCCGGCGCGCCCGCGGGTCACCGGAGCAGCCCCGCACCGAGCGCAAACATCGACATCGACAAGATCCGTCCGGGGATGGACCCAAAAGAACTGGAACGGATTCGCGAAGAGATTGCGAGGGTGGCGCTGCAGAGCATGCACCAAAAGTAGGCGCGTACTGGAGCACACCGAAGCAACAAGACCCTCCGCAGGGAGCGTGAAGCTCCCCCCGCGGGTAAAGAGGGCCGTTTGAAAAACACAAATCAAAAGAGGAGATAACGTAGATGGGAGCAATAACTTCATCGAACGTGGCCAACGCCATTGTGAAACTGGTGGCGGTGGACGCTTTGCCCGCACTGATGGGAAACCTAGTGATGGGAAACCTGGTGAACCGGGATTTTGAACCGAGTCTGGCGCAAGCCGGCGACACGGTGAACGTCCCGATTCCGCCGTCCTTAAGCGCAAACAACATTGCGGAGGGCGGAACCGTGGTGACGCAAAATCCGTCGCTGGGGAACGCGCAGATCGTGTTGAACACACATGCGGAGGCGACGTTCCAGATTCCGGACGTGACGAAGGTGCTGGCGGTGCCGGACCTTTTGCGACTGTATATGCAGCCTGCCGTGGTGGCGCTTGCGGAAAAGATTGAGACTGACCTGTTGAGTCTTTATTCGCAATTCACGACGAACCTGCCGGTGGGAACGTCGGGGACGCCGATCACGGAAGCGGTGGTGGATGCGGCGGAGACGGCATTGTTCAATGCCAAGCTGCCGGGGAGCGCGCCGAAGTACCTGGTGGTGGATGGTTCCACGTACAGTCAACTGCGGCAGATTCTGCGCTTCAGCGAGTTCCGGACGGCCGGGGAGGCTGGTCTGCGCGCGCTGATCGACGGGAACGTGGGAAAGATCAAAGACTTCTACGTGTTCCGTTCGCAGTTCGTTCCCAAGACGGGCAGCTCACCGGTGACGACGAACAACATCGCCTTCGCGAAAGACGCGCTGGGCCTGGTGGTGCGCCGACTTCCGCAGCCTCTGCCCGGCACCGGCGCGATTGCGGAGTACGCGGAGCTTGGGAACTTCGGCATACGGGTACTGATGACGTATCAGCCGAACACGCTTGCGCAGCAGTTCACCGTGGACGTGCTGTACGGCGCAGCCGTTCTGCGGAATGGTTTCGGCGTGCAGGTAAAGAGCTAGCAACAGAATTGGGGCCCCACGGGACGGGGCCCCAACCACACTCCAACAAAGAGGAACGGCAAATGGATCTACGAGATTACTACAGGCAGATACGGGAGACGCACGATTCTCTGACGGGAGAGTTCGTTGTGTTGATCAGCAACAAGACCGCGGATGGCGGGAAAGCAGGGGTCGCGACCGAGGTGAGCAGAGCGGTGGCGGCACGCGTGTTGGTGGAAGGACGCGCCCGCGTGGCAACAAAAGAAGAAGCGGCAAGTTACGCGCAGGACAAGGAAGAGAGCTATGCGCGTGCGCAGCCGGCGGAGCCAAAGGTGCAGGTGATGGTGGTAGCGGAAGAGCAACTACGACAAATGCGCAAGAGGAAAGAAGGAAAGTGAGCAAGCCATGGCACTGTGGACGGACCGAAACTTCCCACAAATCGAGGATTTGGAGCGAGTGGACTCAGAGGTCGTGTCCGTGGCGAGCGCGGCGCAAATCGACCTGAATGGAAAGATCGCGGAAGCACAAGACACGATTGACGACTGGCTGTCGTTGTACTTGCAGCGATCCGCGATGGGCGCTCCGGCGAAACCAGGAGATGTCGTGATCACCAGTCCGCTGCGAAGGCTGGCGGTAGCGTCAGCGCTTTCGATGGTATTCCGTGACGCGCATTTCCGGCAGATGGCGGATCGCTTCAAGGAGAAGTGGAAAGAGTACGAACGATTGGCAATGTGCGCGCAGCGGGATCTCGCCGCGGCTGGAGTGGGGAGAGTATCGAAGCCTCTTCGAAGGCCTTCCTCGCCGATGGTAATTGCGGGGAGCGGCAGCTTGAGTACTGGAACCTACTACGTTTGCACGTCCATTGTCGATGGAAGAGGCGGCGAGAGCGAGGCGGGTGAGCCGGCGGTGGTAACGACGCAAACGCTTGCAACGCTGACGGTTTCGCTGGGGATAGTAGCGTCCGGTGCGACGGGATGGAACGTATTCATGGGGAGAACATTTGAATCGATGACGCAGCAGAACGCGCTACCGATTCCGGTTGAGAGCACGTTTAGCAGCGGGTCCTCGCTGCTCGATAATGGGCGAGCTCCGGAGGCTGGACAATCAGCGGACCACTACACGCAAGCTGTGAATCGGATCATTCGGGGGTAGCGATGAAGAACCTGTTAAACACGCCTGTCGAATTGCTGGCCACGCTGTTGAGCGGGGAAACCGGGCTGCAGGCGGAGTTGGGAATTCCGGTGTATCTCGCGGAGTTGGATCCGCATGGGAACCGCGGGGTGCGACTGCTGCGGTATGCGCCAGGGCCGGATGCGGAGCAAACAATCAACCCAGGGCTGTTCGTTTATTGCGAGAAATTGACGAACACGGGGCGCGAGAAGTTCCGCGCGTTTTCGGGAACGGCACAGTTGGTGGTGGAGATTCGGGCCGGCGGGGACCGGATAGCCGAGGCAGGTGACATGGTGCAGAGATTTGCGGGTGGTGTGGTGCAGGTGTTGAACGTGCATCGAGGGGATTGGGGAGAGGGCGTGTTTTACGGGGGCACGTATGAGGTTGCGATTCAGGCGGCGAAAAAGGGACGGAGCAACTACGTGCAGGCGGCGAGGGTTGTGATTGTTGTGAATTACAACGTTGGGTAGGGGATGGGTCCGCTTCTCCGCCAGAAGCGCGGCTGAAGCCGCGCGCAAGCTGAAGCTTGCCCTACAGGGCTTGAAAGATTTGTTGATACGGGGGGGGCATGGGGCAATACATTTCGACATTGGAAAACCGGCACTATACGGCTGTGGAATCGACGTATGGAACGACACCGGTTATCACCGGCGCGAATCGTTTTCTGGCGGCGGGTGTGCAGATACGACAGGAACACGCGCAGCCGGCGCGGAGAGACAAGAGCGGGAGCCGCAGCGTGAATGCAATTGGCGGGGCGTTGCGGAGATCGACTAAGTTTGCCGTGAAGAGTTATCTGACGGCACGAAGCAGCGGCAGTGTGGCTCCGGCACAAGGAGTGCTTCTGGAGTGCGCGATGGGGGGAGAGCCGCGAGTATTCGCGGGAGGCAACATCGATTCGATGATTTCGCCGACGCGCATGCGACTGACGGCGGCACACGGACTTAGCGTGGGCCAGGGAGTTGCATTTGGCGGGGAGATTCGTTTCGTGACCGGAGTGGTGGACACCATCACGATCGACATCAGTTCGGAGTTCAGCATTGTGCCAAGCAACGGCAGTGTGGCCGGTGGAACGGTCAGTTATGGATTGGGGCGGAGGCTCAAGAGCATGAGTCTGTTCGACTATTGGAGTCCCGATTCGGCGTTGCAGAGGATCGCGCGAGGAGCCGTGGTGGACCGGATGAAAGTGGAACTGAACGGCGATCTTCACGAGATGGAATTCCGCGGCGAGGCATCGGACGTGACGAACAGCGCAAGTCAGGTGAGCGGATTTCCGGTTGAGCCGGCGTTGAGCGCATTCAACGAGAGGCTGGTGGCGGGACATCTTGGGCAAGCCTGGCTGGGGAGCGGCCTTGAGAGATTCTTCACAATTTCAGGCGCGAGCATCCTGTTGGAGAACGGCGTCGATATGAGGAACCGTGAGTTCGGCAGCGCGATTCCGCTTGGATATGCGGCGGGGAAGCGCGCGGTAACTATGCGATTGGCATTGTACGGGAAGGATGATGCCGCTACGACGGCGCTTTACGGAGCGGCCGCGGACAGACAGAGCGTTCCTGTGATGATGCAACTTGGGGACCGGCCTGGGGAGATGATGGGCATCCACATGCCGCACGTGATTCCATCGATTCCGGAATTTGACGATAAGGAAACGCGGCTGCAATGGCAATTTGACGGATGTCTTGCGCACGGTGGACTGGAGGACGAGATGTATATCTCGTTTGGATAAGAGATGAACCACGAAAGCACGATCACTACGGATTCGAAGGTTCTTGCGGGCGTGCGGTATACGATCCGTCGCATGAGTTTCGCCGGGCGCATGGAGTTGCTGACGACGATTGGAGACGCGATGAAGCGGCAGGAGTTTCTTGCGGCTAGTCCTCATGTGGCTGACAGCGCGGAGGCCGCGCTGCTGCGAATGTCGATGGAGAACGAACTTCTGCGATGGGGTTTCGTAGGAGTGGACGGATTACGGATCAACGGCAACGAAGCGACGCTGGAAGCCATTCTGAATGACGGGCCGGAGGAACTTGCGCGCGAGATATTGGGCGCAATCGAAAAGCAGACCCGGCTCACCGCGGACGAAGAAAAAAACTGATCACCGCCTTCCATTTTCATAGGGAGAACCAGGCCGGCTGGGAGTGCGGTGCGTGTAGGAAATCTGGCCTGGAGAGGAAGCGGCAGTGTGCATGGGTTGTGGAGAAGCCCGCAAACGGAGTGCCTGTGTGGATGCGCAGGCGTGTCGTATGCGAGCAGTGCCCCCGCTCGGTGATCACAGCGCAAAGCGAACAATGGCTGCGGCTTTACGCAAGTTGGAAAGCATTAGGCGGAATTCGAGACTGGATGCACGTGGAAGCACGGTGCGCCGATGCGTTGATGATGTTGGAGAACGAGATGCGCGAGGAGATGCGACATGGGGGCAAATGAAAGCTATGCGGAGCGCCTGGTGAAGAGCCTGATTGGCGGCGGGCGGCCATCGCCACTTGCGACGGGAGTCGAATGGTTGCAGCCTTTCGGGCAGACGCCGGTATTGAGCAGTGTAGCGGGGCTCGCTGGAAGTGCGAATCCACTGGACGGGTTGGCAGGTGGAGCGATCGGATTGCTGGCGAGCCTTCTTTCATTTCTCGGAGATAGCGGCGCGGCGGCTCCGGAGCCGTTGCGATACAGTTCACCGCCGGCGATGCGATTCGATTATGGATTCCGCGAAGAGAACGGTGGGTACGGCGGCGTTGACTCCAATCAATTGGGGCGGCGGCGATTTGATGAAAGCGCGCAACCGCAGCAGGTTGTGGTTCAAGTGCAAGCGATGGACAGTAGATCGTTTCTGGATCACAGCAACGAAATCGCGGAGGCCGTGAGGAAGGCGTTGTTGAACTCGCATCCGCTGCAGGACGTATTGAGGGAGGCATAACATGGCTGACTTTCCCACGTTAAAGACAGGCGCGCCGTCGCAGTATCCAATGCACAGCAGCAGAGAATACCGGACGGAAGTAGTGAGTTTTCTGGATGGAACGGAACAACGGTTTCGGCTGCAAAACACAGCCGCACGGAAATGGGGAGTTCCGCTGAGAGAGCTGGACGAACGGGAGGCGCGCAACTTTCGCATGCATTTTGAGCAGCAAAGAGGGCGGCAGGGAAGTTTCACTCTGGTCGATCCTGAGACCGGGGTTGTGGAGGTTGCCGAATTTGATGGAGATGCATTTACGATGGCCCACGAGGACGATGACAAAGCCGGCGTGTATCTAGTCATCAGAAAGCGCTGATAGGCATGCTTGTATTTCCACAACTTGAAACAGGGGCGATGGTGCAGTACCCAGCGCGGAGGGCGAAGAATTACCGGACGGCAGTACGCGAGTCGGCCGGCGGGAAACGGTTCCGTTATGCGGATTCCGCTGTGGACAAGGACTCGTGGGAACTAAAGTTGACGGGACTCGGTGCGAATGAGCGACAAGCGATCGACGCGGTGTTTGTTGCGGCGGAAGGTAGACTGCGGGCGTTCACGTTTCTGGATCCGTTCGACAACCTTCTCGCTTATAGCGGAGAGCTGATTCTTTCCGCGTGGTTCAAGGACGCCGGGGTTCTGCTTGTTGATGGACAGGTGGATGCCTTCGGAGGCACGTCGGCTGCGAGGATCACGAATCCGACCAACGCTGCGCGGAGGGTTTATCAGCTGATCGCGGCACCGGCAGGTTATCGATATACGTTGAGCGCATATGCGAAGTGGGTGGGTAGTGGGGTATTGCGGCTGGTGCTTGGCGGAGAGGTTGCGCCAGGGGTGAGGGAATTTACGTCAGCGGGCGAATGGTCGCGTTTGGAATTCTCGGCGCAATGGAGTGGAAACGTGGAAGTGGTGCTGGCGGGCTTCGAGTTGCCGGCGATGAGCGAAGTGGTTGTGTGCGGCGCGCAGCTGGAGCCCTCGGCCGCGGCAACTCTGTACAAGGCTACGAATGCAAGGAGTGGGGTTCGGAGGTGCCGGTTTGCGGATGACGGGTTGCATTGGGTGGCGGATGGGCCCGGGTTGAGTTCGACGAGGATCGTATTGACTACGATATGACGGCTGCCGGGCATTCCATCACGGCTGCCGGCAGCCGATGGCCTCTGGCGAGGCCATGCGGGATCTGGAGATCCCGCTGCAGATCTGGAGATCTGTGCGGGATCTGGAGATCCCGCTGCAGATCTGGAGATCTGCCCCACAGAGCAGCACAGCAGCAACCAAAGGAAATCTTCGCAGTTCAGGAAGATTTCAGGGGCTAGTATTACAGAGCAGCACAGCCGCAACCAAAGGAAATCTTCGCAGTTCAGGAAGACTCAGGGGCTAGTATTACAGAGCAGCACAGCCGCAACCAAAGAAAATCTTCGCAGTTCGGGAAGAGTTCAGAGGCTAGTAGTACAGAGCAAGCACAGCCGCAACCAAAGGAAATCTTCGCGGCTTGTGGAGATCTCAGAGAGTAGTAGTACAAGGCAACGTGGAAAGATTTCAGGGAGCAGGAAGGAGCAATGGGTGCCAAGCCTTTACGAAATTAAGGAGAGTGAGGTCGCGGATACACCTGTCGTGTTGCTGGAGGTGGAAGAGGGCAATGGCTACAAACACTATTGGAGTACGCATGAGGTGGTGCAGAATGCGCATTCCTATCAGGCTCGGGTGCTGCGGCATGATGCGTTTGATTTGTCAGGGGGAAGAGTTTCTGTAACGCTCGCGCATACAGACTCTGCGTTGTCGCGCGCATGGAAGGGCGCACAGCTGATTGCGAGATTCGCGTTCTTCGATCTGACGACGGGACTGGCGACGAGCGAGATTCGCACTCTGTTCCGAGGGATCTGTTCGGGCGTGGATGAGATAGCGGAGACCACCGTTCGATTAAGTTTCCACAACCGGATCAGTACGCAACGCGTCACCTTGCCGAACGTTCGAGTGCAGCGGCGCTGTTCATGGCTGTTTCCCGAACGCGCCGAGCAGAGACTGGTGGCGATTGATGGCGGGACCGAGGGGCGCTACTCGCCGTTCTTTGCGTGCGGGTATTCCGCGGATCAAGCGGGAGGGGTGGGGCTTCTGGATGGCAGCTCCGCCTATTCCAGTTGCGGGTACACACAACCGGACTGTGAATCTCGAGGAATGTTTGCAGTGGGGAGGTTCGGCGGTGTGGATCTCATACCTGCTGTCAGCACGCTGCCTGTTCCGATCGTTTACGGTTCCGGGTGGGTTCGGGGAATCGTGGCGAGAGGGCGGACCGAAGGAAACGGGACGCATGTGGAAGTGCTGATTGGCGGCGGGCCTTTGCAAGGAGTGGAGAAGGTCATCGTCAATGGTTATGAGCTGAGCGAGCGCGACTCGTCGCGGGATCAATCGGCAACTGGATGGTACAGAGTAGTCAGCTTGGGAGAACGTAACGGAGTTCCTTGCATGGAGTTCGGCGACGCAGGAAGACCGTACGGCAGCGTGGCGTATTTGTATTCGTATGTGCCGAACAACATGCAGAAGAGCGGCACGGAGCCTCGCTTTGATGTGCTTGTGGACGGTTTGAAGCTGCCCTTGTACGCGGAAGACGGATCTCCGATGACGCCCGGCAATACTAGTAATCCGGCGTGGGTTCTGCTGGATGTGCTGCGCAGAAGCGGATGGAGGCTAGCGGAGTTGAACGCCGGCAGTTTCGCGACTGTTGCGCAGTACTGCGATGAATTGATCGCAGCGGAGGATACGCAAGGGAATGCGATCATGGTCCCTCGCTTTCGTTGTCACCTGGTGCTGGCGGAGCGAAAGAGCACGAGCGAGATCATCAGGAACATAACTCAAGGGAGCCTGCTGTTTCTGCGATACGGCACGGACGGGAGACTGGAAGTCTCCATCGAGAGCACGCTGCCGGGGCAACAATCATCGAAGCCTCTGGGGAGCAACAGCACGGTTGCCATGAACGGCGGCTGGCCCGCCTATGAATTCGGAGACGGAACAAACGGCTACTCCGGGATCGCCCGTAGAGGGAACGGAGAACCATCGCTGCGATTCACGACAAAGAGTGCTTCGGATATACCGAACCGGTTGAGCATGCAAGTGCGCGATGAGCTGAACCACTACCAGGTTGACACCGTGTCGATGGCCGACGTCAGCGATGTAGAGCGGGCGGGGCAGGAGATTCAAAGCGGAGTAGTGATCGAAGGAGTGGCGAACTACAATCAAGCGGCGCGGATTTTGCAATGCATGCTGCGGAGATCGATTGCAGGAAACTTCTTCGCTGAATTCGACACCAGCGTTCGCGGAATCACGCTGCGGCCTGGGGACATCATCACGCTGACGTATGCGAAGGAAGGCATCGACAGGAAGCCGTTTCGAATTCTTACCCTGCAGCCGAGCTTGAACTGCGCGAGGATCCACGTGGTGGCGCAGTTGCACGACGACGGCTGGTACACGGATGCCGCCGGGGGCAGATCGATTGTGCACGGCGGGCAGAGTTCCTACCCGCTTCGAGTGCCTCGCCCGCTGCAGGGGAACATGGTGGACAGCGACGGGCAGGTGCAGTATTCGATTTCGGAGTATGCAGTGGAGCTGGCGGATGGAAGCGCGGCATCGGTGGTTTCCGCTGGATTTACAACGCCCGCGAAACCCGATATCGCTCAGAGCCGGCGGCCGTCACTCTCTTTGTCCGCTGAAACAAACGCGACTGGCGGCACACTGGCAGGCAACCGGACGTTGTACTACGGAATTACGGGTGTGGGCGCCGGCGGGGCTGAAAGCGAACTATCGTTTGTGGCGAAGGCGACGCTGGGCGCCGGCACAACATACCAAGTGACGCTGAGGGATATTCTGCTGCCCGTGGAGGCAACCACATTTTCGGTTTATCGGGGCGGCGATCCTTCCGAGATGCGGCGCATTGCAGCGGGGGCCACGGGAGCGTCGTTCATCGATACGGGCATCACGCCCGATTTCATTGTGCCGCCGGACGCCAACTATCATCACGCTAATCTGTATTGGCGCGAGGAACTTCAACCGCCCGCGGCGGCGACTCTCTATTCGGCGAACACGATTGGGAACGGATCGTTAGCGATGGCAGCGGGAACACTGAGCGGCAAGATTGCGCGAATCACGAAAGGCGTGGGGGCGGGACAGGAACGGAGGATCGAATCGAATACGGCGACGGGGTTAACCGTGACGCCGACGTGGCAAGTGACGCCCGATTCGAGCAGCTGGTTCTGCGTCGCGGAGAGTTCGTGGAAGCTTGGAGCGAGCGGCGCGTCAAGCCCAGTGTCATTTGAGGTGCCCAACCGGCCGGGATTGACGGTTCATGTCAGCGGAAGGGGTGCGAACGCACAAGACATGGAATCACCGGCAGAGGCATCGCCGGCGACGCGGTGGTTCATTGGAGGAGCGGCGGGATCGTCGTTGGATTCGGGACCGCCGCCAATGCCAAGTTTCGGCCTGTCGGTTGGAGCGGCGGGGGCAGTGGAAGTGGCCGGGATCAGCTTCTCAAGTTTCGCTAACACACGAAGTATCGAGACTGGTACGGTGACGCTGCATCATTGGAACGAACTGATGAATCCAACTGCGTTCACGATCACGTCTGCCGCTGGAGCCGCCGAGACAACCATTGCTCTCTCGACCGCCGGAACAGCCCTTGTTGGCAACCACGTTCAGGTAGGAGCCGAGATCATGAAGGTGGTTGAGGTTCTGAGCGCAGGATTTAGCTATCGCGTAGATAGAGGGGTGCTGGGGACTTCCGCCGCCGGGCACGCGTCCGGCGAAAAGATGTACCATCTGACGGCACGCACTACGATACTTGCATTCCCGCGCGATTTTTTTGGAAGCCCAGCGAGCGGGATGTACTCGGCGTCCATCTCCTTGCCCGATGTCCGAGTGGCGGCGGTGGAATTATCGGTCACGAATTCGAAGGGGACCAGCCCTGTTCGAAGCCAAGCATTTACGGGGCTGAGCGCCGGCGGCCTGCGCACGCTCTCCGGCGGCCAGTACACGATGCAGGTGGAAGGATTTCTCGCCGTTCAGAACAAGGCGACCCCGGATCTGGTTTGCGATGCATCTCACGCCGTGCGGGATATCTTCGCCCGCGTTCAAGAGGCGCCAGTTACTTCATCCATTCAAATGACCGTGCGCCTAAACGGGGCGGATTACTGTAGTCTTTCGATTCCGGCGGGCGCGCTGGTTTCCAATACGATTTTGGGAACTGACCTTCCGCCTCTTCAGGCGCAGAGCATCCTGACTCTTGCGATCACTTCTGTGCCAACGGGAGCTACCGACACACCTGGCCGCGATTTGACCGTTACGATTCGTCTGTGACGCCATGCCGGAAACTCTGCAAAAGCTGAGGCCCGACAGGGACCTGCAGTGCTACTTCGAGAAACCATCGGCGATTGCGGCGTTGAGCGCGGCGTCGGCAAACGGGTTCACGGTTTCGGGATGCTGGCGGCAATCGTTCGATTGGGCGGTGGTTGATTGGAATCGCGACAACGTGATTGAGCATCCGCTGTTCCGCAATCTGCCGGATGGAGATCTCAGCGGCTTGACACTGAGTTACGACGAAGTTCGTACCAATTGCATGGCGATGGATTCGGGGATCTATCCGACAGTGGATTGGCCCTATCTGCGAATCTGGGCAGGGGCCGCAGAGCAAGTGTACAAAGTCGGCTTGAAAGATTATGCGACGGCGATTGAGGGAAGTTACGCACATGCGTACGCCGAGTTCACGTTGGGCGGATCTTTGACGGTGGGCGACTACACGGGCCTCGCATGGTTGGACGAGCAATACAATCACCTGGTGGCAAGCGGTGACACGATCTCGTCCGTGGCGCAGGCAATCGTGGATGCGGTCAACAGTTTGTCGCCGTCTATGAGTGCCAGCAGGGCAGGCAATACAATCCGGTTGGAATACGCGACCGCGGGAGCGGGTGGGAACCTGCTGGGAGCATACGGGTTCACGTCGGGCGCAAAATCGGAAACCTGGACGCCCGCGTCGCAGAATTTCACGGGAGGCGCGTCTCCATCGAAGTGGCGGATCACGATTCCCTTTGCGAATCTGCACGACCTAGCGAATGAAGCGATTCCAACGGCCGCGATTCGAAAGATGCGCTGGACTTACGCGGCGGATTTTCATAGCGGACAGTTTGTTCGAACGGAATTCTCCGTAGTGGTTACGAACTGGCAAGTGACCGGAACCAATCGAGCGTATCGCGTGGCTGGGAAGAAGAGCGTACGCATCGAGGGCAACTCTCCGGAGTTCATCTGGAATGGAAACTGGGTTGCGGCGGCGGGGAATTTCTCGGGCGGGAGCATCCGTTATTCGAGCAACGCGGGAGACTCCTGCTCGACGGTGTATAGCTGTACGGATTCGCACACGCTGTACCTTGGCTCCCGTTTGGCATCAAACGCCGCGATGGTGACGATCATCGTGGATAACGGCGCACCGCAACAACACGATCTCGCTTTAGCCGGAGAAGACGTTCTGGTCCGCATACCGATTGGTACTTTGGCGGCGGGGAGTCATACGGTTTCGATCACGCACAGCGGAACGAATGGGAAGTATCTCTACATCGATTATCTTGAGGCCGCGGTCCCTAGCGAGGATCTGCCCGACACGGTTGCGATGGATCGATTTACCGCCGCAACGGATTGGGACACGGATCATTCGATCAGCATTGCACCCGAGCGCACGGCATGGAACTTGTTCACTCTGGGGTTTCGGGGAAGGGCAAATCACTACGCAGGGGCGCTGTGGTTTTACGAACTGGTTCGTCAGGGCCATCAATACGCCTTCGGGACAATAACCTTTTCGGGTACGCCGATCTTCAGTTCGTTGACTACGGTAACTGTTGGCAGAGTAGGACAGCCCGGAAGCGAAACGGTTTTTCAACACCTGAATTTGATTGGGGAAACATCCGATGAGATCACCAGAGCGCTGGAACTCCGGATCAACAATGGAACGACGGGCATACGGGCACAGGCGACTGGAAGCGTGTTGACGATCTATTCGCGGGTGATGGGCGCGGACGGAAACAACTTCACCATTGCGGCAACGCCGACGTCCGGATACTTCTTCGCGACGCCGAGCGGGCCCACATTGGAAGGGGGCGTGGATGGAGAGTGGCGCACCGACCTATCGGCGACTCCGCGAATTAACCGCGCGGTTCGCGACTGGACGCGAAGTTATTGCGCGGCCTTGAAGCTGTACAACATTGACGTGACGGTTGCGTTCAGCATGGAATTGCAGCACGGCGATCCTTCGACCACGGCCGGGATTGCGCAGCGTTACCCGAGCGGATCGCCTGTGCTGCTGAATACGCCCGCACTGCAAACCAACTTCTCGCCAACCAGCATCAGCTATTGGAAGCAGGTCTACCGCGACATGGCGCAAGTGATGGTGGAGGCCGGGGTGCAGCCGTATCTGCAATTCGGCGAAGTCCAATGGTGGTACTTCCCGTATGACGGATCGGGGTTGCCTTTTCATGACACCTACACAAAGGATCAGTTCCAAGCGCAGTTCGGTTTTCCAATCCACGCGGTCAGCAACGGGGCCGTGGATCCCGCATTGTTTCCAGAAGAGGCTTCGTTCTTACCTGCGATGATCGGCGAGTTTACGACGCAGGTGATGAGCTTTGTTCGGGGTACTTACGCAAACTGCAAGCTCGAGGTGTTGTATCCGACGGATGTGAATGAGGGGCCGTTCAATAGGGTGATCAACTACACGTCGAGTTGGAACAGTGCGACTCTCGATTGCCTCAAGACGGAGAGCTTCACCTATACGATCTCGCGAAACCTGGACCAATGCGTGGCATCGATGGCCTTCAGCAAGACGAAGGGATTTGCCAATGGCGGACGCAGCCACCTGGTAGGTGTGGGGGACACGCTTTCCCCTTGGATGAAGGAGAGTTTTCTTGCTTCCGGTCAAGGGTTGGAATCCGTTGTGCTGTTTGCACTGGACCAGTTCTGCCTGATGGGGTACTTGCTGCCCTTGCGTGGATTAAGCCGGAAAGCCAACCGGCTGGGCTAACGCCGCTGGCAAGTTGGGCAGAAATGAGTTCCGCGCTGTGCCACGACAATGCGCTTGATGGGAGATCCACAGCCCGGACATGGTTCCCCTTCTTTCCCGTAGACCTGATGCAGTTTCTGAAATCCGCCGCGCTCACCGGAGGCATCGACGTAATCGGAGATGGACGAGCCGCGATGGCGAATGGCAAGGGTCAACACGTCACGGATCGATTGGAACAATACCTGGCATCGAGCGCGGCTGAGGCGCGAGGCGATGGCGCAGGGGTGAATGCCGGCGCGGAACAAGGTCTCATCGGCGTAGATGTTGCCAAGGCCGCGCAGGAACGATTGGTCCAGTAGCAGCGGCTTAATCTTGGAACGGCGTTTCTTCAACGCGTCGAGGAAATCGGTTAACGATTGTTCAAGAGGGTCGGGACCGAGTCGGGCCAATCCGCGGGGAATGCCGGTGGCACATTGAATGCGCCCGAACTGTCGAATGTCATCGTATACAAGCGTGCCGCCGGAAAGATGAAACAGCACGCGGGCGTAGGGAGAGACAGTGCCGTTGTTGAGCAACTTTCCCGTCATGCCCAGGTGGATTGCGAGCGTTGCGTCTCCGCATTGAATCAGAATGTTCTTGCCGTACCTGCGGACTCCGGTGATGGTCTGCCCGACGATGGCATCCAAATTCGTTTTCACTACGAGCTTCGCCAAGATTTCCACGGAGAGAATCGACTGCCCCGTGAGAGCCGGGGCCAAGCCGGTGACGATGGTTTCGACTTCAGGGAGTTCGGGCAATTACGGCAACTCGACCAGGATGTCGTCGCCTTCGACTTTCACCTGGTAGGTCTCCAACTGAATACCCGGATTGTAATCATGGCGGCCCGTAACGCAATCGAATTCCCAGGCGTGCCAAGGGCAGACAACCATGGTTCCATGCAGCGCGCCCTCCGCGAGCGGTCCCGAACGGTGAGGGCAAACGCCGTCGATGGCATGAATGACCCCTTCGACGTTACACAGCGCGATTTGTTTTCCTTCAATACTCACTTCGGTGAGAGCGCCGGGAGGAAGCTGTCCCAAGGTGCTCGCGGGGTGAAAAGCCATACTACAATTAACCTACCATGCAGCGTAGAAAGTTCCTGGCGGTTGCCGCATTGAGTGGAGCATCGTGTAAGCGCGACCCGCGCCCTGTAGTTGGAGTGGTGCCGAAAGGCGCGAACCACATCTTCTGGCAAACGGTTCATGCCGGTGCGATCAAGGCATCGCAGGAATTTGAATTTCGCGTGGAGTGGAACGCGCCGACGCTGGAGATCGATTCGAGCAGGCAGATTGAGATTGTGGAGTCGATGGTGAACCGGAAGCTGGCGGGCATTGTGCTAGCGCCTGTGGATAAGAAAGCGCTGGTTGGCGTGGTGGATCGAGCGGCGAAGATGGGCGTGCCGGTTTCGATTTTCGACTCCGGCCTGGATAGCGACAAGCGCATCTCGTTTGTCGCCACAAATAACGAGGAAGGCGGCAGAATGGCCGCGCGGCGGTTGGGCGAGACAATTCGGGGGAAGGGCAAAGTGGTGGTGATCGGATTCATGCCGGGCAGCGCATCGACGATGGAGCGGGAGCATGGATTCCAGGATGAGACCCGCAAGAAATTTCCGGGCATTGACATCGTGGGGCTGCAATTCGGGATGGCAGACCGGGCGAAAGCCATGGCTGCGACGGAAAACGTATTGTCGGCGCACCCGGACTTGGCAGGGGTATTTGCCGACAACGAGTCGAGTTCGGCGGGGGCGGTGCAGGCCTTGAAATCGCGACAAGCGCGGCAGGTGAAGATGGTGGCTTTCGACGCGTCGGATCAATTGATCGCCGATATGAAGAACGGCTGGATCGACTCGATTGTCGTTCAGAACCCCTTTCGAATGGGGTATGAGGCAACCAGGGCGATCGGGTTGCACCTGCGCGGGGAGAAGCCGCCGGCTGAGATTGACTCAGGCGCGACGCTGATCCGGCCGGAAGATCTGGACAATCCCGCCGTAAAGGAATTGCTGTTTCCGGACATTCGCAAATACCTGGAAGCGGCCAAGAATGGCCCGGGTCACTGAGGCGGCTTGACAGACCGGCTTGACTGTGGGAAAAGCGCGTTCATACAATGAAGGAGTAGATAAGGAGGCCCAATGCGGTCAATAGGTCCAATGGAATTGGTTCTCATCCTGGGCTTAGCTCTGCTCCTGTTCGGCGGAAAGAAGTTGCCGGACTTAGCGAAGGGCTTAGGTGAGGGAATCAAGAACTTCAAAAACGCGCTCAAGGACGAGCAAAAAGCCTCCGAAGAAAAGAAGCAGGCGTAAAGCCCTTCCTGGCCCGCCCGCAACTTGGGCGGCGCTCTTATTCGGGAATCACAATAGAAAACCCCGCAGGGCGAACCGTGCGGGGTTTCCAGTTTCAGATCTGCGGATTCAACCCTTACTTCTTCTTCGGTGGAACGATAGCGTCCTTGACAACCTTGGCGACGCGGAACTTAACCACCTTCTTGGCGGGAATCTTGATTGCCGCGCCGGTTGCGGGGTTGCGGCCCATGCGGGCTTTGCGATCCACGCGAACCAGACGGCCAATGCCAGGAAGCACGAAGACACCGTTCTTCTTCGTTTCCCGCACGGCGACGCCCGCGTAGGATTCCAGCATCTGTTTTGCTACTTTGTTAGCTACGCCGCACGCTCCGGCGAGCTCTTTAATCAACTGCGTTTGGGTCATTCGATCGGCCATAAACTTCTCTAAGATCCTCCCATAGGAACGTTGACGGGGCCCGGGAGGGTTTGTGCACCCGCCTCGAGTCCCCGATGCATCCTCATCATAAAGGATGCGGAGAGCCTCTGTAAAGACGAAAATGCAAAAAACCCCATTTTTGTTGAGTTTTTTTGTAGGCCAGCCAGCGGGAGGCCTATTATTGCAGGGTTCGGAGAATAAAACATTTCCACAGGTTCATGATTTGGCACGGGAGAGGCAAAATCAAGCCCGCTCGGACTGCCGGACGCTTCCATGGCGCGTTTCCACCGCCGGAGGTTTCCTTTGCAATAGTTGAGCCTTGGCCCCCCAAAGTTCCACTGCCGCCTGCGCAAAGGGTTCGGCGAACTTGTTCTTCACAGTCCGCAAAGTCAGTTCACGGACGGGATAATGTTTGAGGGCCGGTCCTGAGTTCAATTGGATGCGGACTGAGGTGTAAGGATTCAGGGCGCGCGCACCTGCACTGCTGGGTTTGGCGTTCTCCCCGATGCCGGAAGTGCGGCTTTGATTGAGGATGACAAACGCGGCCTGCGTTCGCTGCACCAGCCATTTCATGCGGTGGAGAAGCTGGAAAAGCAGATGGACATGGGGATCCTCCTGCCAGCCGTCGCTCCCAACGATGGGACCGGAGATCGGATTGAGCGCCGCGGCGGAATCGAGCACCACCAGATCGACACTGAACGTTCGAAGCAGTTGGTCGAGGATGGGGCGAACCTGCTCACCGTTCTCGGGTTGCACCAGCACCAACTCTTTCGAATTGACTCCCGCCTGGGATGCCCAAGCGGCATCAAACGAGTGTTCCGCGTCCACAAGGACCGCGTTACAACCTCGGCCTTGGGCGGCGGCGATCCAATTCAGGCCCAGCGTCGTCTTGCCGCACGAAGGCGGGCCATAGACTTCGATGATGTGACCCCGCGGAAGCCCGCCCGCTCCGATAAGAGCATCGACTGAGCACAAGCCCGTGGAGATGGCCTTGGCCCGCTCATAGCCTTGGGTATCGATGGATGGATTCTGAGACTCTTCGTACTGCACGAGAACCGCCTTGGGGCCGTGCTGCTAATTACCCGGAATTCGGCCCCTGAAATATGGTGCCGGATGGGACGGAAGAGTCTCAGATTTTATTGAGGCTTAGAGTCCTTTAGACGCGAGATAGGAGATAAGATCGACGACGCGCATGGAGTATCCCCATTCGTTGTCGTACCACGAGACCACTTTCACCATGTTGCCGCCCAACACCTTGGTCAAATCGGAATCGACGATGGAACTGTTGGAGTTGTGCAACATGTCGGTGGAGACTACAGGATCTTCCGTATAACCCAGAATCCCCTTAAGTGCACCTTCCGAGGCTTTCTTCAGCGCCGCGTTTACTTCTTGCGCCGAGGTGTTCTTCTCGGTTTCGCAAACGAAATCGACCACCGAGACGTTCGGCGTGGGGACGCGCATGGCGTAGCCATCCAGCTTTCCTTTCAACTCCGGCATTACCAGGCCGATGGCTTTGGCTGCGCCGGTGGTGGTGGGAATCATGTTCAAAGCGGCTGCACGGGCGCGGCGCAAATCCTTATGGGGAAAATCGAGGACTGGCTGGTCGTTGGTATAGCTGTGAATGGTCGTCATGGAACCCTTAACAATACCGAAGGTCTCATGGAGCACTTTGGTGACAGGTCCCAGACAATTGGTGGTGCAGGACGCGTTGGAGATGACGTTGTGCTTGGCAGGATCGTACATTTTCTCATTCACGCCAAGCACGACGGTAACGTCTTCGTCTTTGGCTGGGGCGGAAATGATGACCTTCTTTACCGATCCACGCAAGTGCTTCGCGGCAAGAGGACCATCGGTAAAGCGGCCTGTGGATTCGACAACAACCTGAACGCCCAGCGACGGCCAGTCGATCTCGGCCGGATCCTTAGTCGCGAAAACGCGGATGTTGTGCTTGCCAACTTTGATGGAATCGGCGCCAACCACAACCTCCTCGCCGACGGGGCCGAGGGTAGAGTCGTATTTGAGAAGGTGGGCGAGGGTTTTTACGTCGGTAAGGTCATTCGCGGCGACGAATTCGATTTCGGGATTGTGTAAGCCCGCTCGAACGACATTGCGTCCGATGCGGCCGAACCCGTTGATACCTACTTTGATTGCCATATGATCGAAGCTCCTAGGCGCAGTAGCGCATTGGCCCACCACTTAGCGGCGGGCGCGTTCCGAACTGTACGTAGTCGGAAAGTGGATTCTGACGGCGCGGCGGGAAAGTTTGGCAGCGAGGCGCTGTTCAGTTTTCGCAATCCTCGCGGGTCTAGAACACACCCATATTTTAACAGGAAAGCACCCGGCGCTAGCGGGGAGGAAGCGGCTCGGCGACGCTGCCTCCAAGCCCGGCGTAGGTGTCTTTCACGCGAACGACTTTGGTTCCTTGAAAAGTGATGAAGGTCATCTTGCCTGGAGGGTTGCCATAGACCCAATCCTCGTAGTCGACGCTGTCTCTGGTTTCACGGGACTTGGAGCGGGGACGGCCCATCGCCAGAAGGACAGTGTCACGGTCCATCCCTTCCACTGCGCGCTGATCTTTCACGGCCTTCTGAATCTCCGGAGACAAAGTGGTAACGAACTGCTCCGTCGCGGAACGTTTCTCGAAATCCATTACCGGCGCCAGGATTTTCTTGATCTCGGACGATTGCAACGGAGGTACGCCTTTGGGGAAGACAAGAGCCACCACAGTACCCAGCTTCGCGTTACCTCCCTGTCCGACAGGGTTCGTGCGCGACCCCATGCCGACTTCCACGCGATCATACCATCGCCGGCCCGACTTCAACCCTCCGTTCACCTCGAGCACTAGTTTGTCGTCCTCTATAGTGATCTTGGTGATCTGAACAAGATCCCCGGCGCGGCCGGCGGGTCCCAACTCTTTCCCAATCGAATCCCACTGTTGCTTGTCGTAGGTGCCGTCCTTATTGATGGACAGCGCTTTTTTGGATCGCGGAAGAAGCACTTTCAAGGTGGCGAACTCGGCGGTCATTCCGCGAATGATTTCCAGACGCTCGTCGTTGGTGAGTTTACGCGCATCCGCAAAGGGCGTCACAGCCAGAATGCACAAAACGGCGATGAGGAAACGCATCAAATTACCACCTATGCTTCCGCATCGTTCCCGGATTCATCATCGGGACGATACAGAAACGATTTCTGCCGGACGATGGGAGCGCGATAAAGCACATAGAAAAGAAGGGCAAGAACTCCGGTTGTGAGGAATCCCGCCTCCGGCCCATATTCTCCGCCGCTCCAACTCACGGGCAACTTCGAATGCAAGGAGTAACCCGTCACATTCATTGTAAACCCGCTTAAGTTGACACCCAACAGAGGCAACATCACATTCCATCCATAGTGGATGCCGATGGGGAGCCACAGGTCGCGGCTGCGCAGAAACGCCATTCCGAACAGGACGCCCCAGAGGGCGGTATTGAGCATTCCCAACTGGTTCGCGTTTTGATTGTTGGAATGCGCAAGTCCAAAGAGGACCCCCATGGGAATGATGGTTGCGTATTCACCTACCGTTCCCAGTAAGACCTGAAAGCCGTATCCGCGGAATAGCAACTCCTCGCCGATCGCGCCGAACGCAAGCACAACGGCCACAAAAGCAAAACTCCAAAGCGAAGGGGTCCAACCTTCCGCCTTTCGGAACTCAGACCACCCGAGCAGGAACGGCACTCCAACAACCAGGAGCGCCGCGCCCGCACCTCCGGCGAGGCCGAGCAGAAGGTTTCGAGTCGAAGGAGCGCCCCATCCCAATCCAACATCGGCGAGTCTTCCTCGTTCATACACACGAAGCGCAATGGCATTGGCCAGCGCGGCGGCGGCGAAAGTTCCCAGAGCGGCCGAAACCATATAACCGCCGAGAGGGAACATCAACGACGAGAAGACAGACAGGGCGATGATTTCAATAAACGCGAAGATCCCCACTCGCAGAAGGACGCCGAGCTTGGATCGCCGGGGGGACATTACTGAGATGTGCGCACGCGCACTCCACTGGGCGCCACCTTCACGGGCAGCACGACGGCGCCTTCCGCTTCAATGGCTGCCGCCACACGCTGCTTTGCGCCGCGATCGGCGAGGAAGAACACGCATCCCCCGCCGCCCGCGCCGCACACCTTTGCGCCTCGCGCGCCGGATTTGCGTGTAACCTCAACCAGGCGGTCGATCAGCGGCGTTGTAATGCCGGGGGCATTTCTCTTTCGCTGCGTCCATTCCTCGCGCAGAAGACGCGCCACTTCCAGCCAGTCGCTCTTCTCCAAAGCCGCGCGCATGGCGTTTGCAATCGCGGCGATACGGTCGAAATTGCGGTGAACTTTGGCATCGCCGTCGATGTGCGCTTTGTTGACTTCCCAATTGTTGATGCCGGAGTTGCGCGGCTCGCCGGTGTAAGCCAGAACGATCCGCTCGTTGAAATCGTCGAGGTCCACGGGAATCTTGCGTCTGCGGATTCCACCGCAATCCATCTCGATGGCGCTGACTTCGCCGTACATGGCCGGGTAATAATCCTGACATCCGGTGGGAACGCGAATGATTCGCGCCTCGTTGTTCTGCGCAATTTCACGGATGGTTTCGATGGAATGTCCGGAGGACGTCAGCTTGTTCAGCGCGGTGGCGATGGAAATGATTAAGGAAGACGATCCGGAGATGCCCGCGCCCGCCGGGGCTTCCGAATTTGTAGTCATGCGGAATCCCTGGCGCGGAGCGAAATAGTCGATGAGATAGGCGAGCAGCGGGAGCCGGTACTTTTTCGCGGACTGCAGTTCTTCAAGAGAAGCGAATTGCTCCTGCCGTTTCAGGTCAAGACTGATGAGCTTGATGCCGGGCTCTGAATCAGTTTCGATCATGCAGTGCGTGTAGCGGTCCACCGCGAAGTTCACCGTCAATGCGTTGCGGTGAAACAAATAGAGCGGCCAGATGTCCATGGTTCCGCCGGCCAGGTCAACACGGCAGGGCGCTTGCGTGACTATCTTCATTGAGAACTTCTCACTATAGCCTGAACAGGATCACACCGGTTCTGTAGGATGAAACAATGGCGATCCGTAGAATCCTATTACTTGGCGACCCTGCGCTGCGCCAGGTTTCGACGCCCGTCTCCGATGTCGCCGCGGCGGCCTCGGTGATTGACGATCTGCGAGATACCCTGCACGAGTTTCAAAGGACACACGGCTTTGGACGCGGGATCAGCGCCGTGCAGATCGGCGCGTTGTCCAGAGTGATCTACATCGAATTCGAAGGCGCGCCTTACGTTCTGATCAATCCGGCGTTCGACCATTTGAGCGCGGAGACGTTCGAGCTTTGGGACGATTGCTTCTCGTTTCCGGGATTGCTGGTTCGCGTGAAGCGCTCGTGTGAGGTAGGGCTCAGCTTCCTCGACCAAACCGGAAACAGGCAGACGTTGCAGGCGTCGGGCGCATTCTCTGAACTATTGCAGCACGAGATGGATCATCTCGACGGCATCCTGGCCGTGGATCGCGCGTTGGACCGCAACGCCTTTTGCTTGCGCGAAGAGCGGACGCGGCAGCCTACTTGCGCCAGTCCAGAGTCTCCGACACGCTAATCTTATCTTTCGTGTATACGTCCAGACGGAAGCGAACGGCATCGGACTGGTTGCGATAGTAGACTGTGGGGTTCTGTAATTGCAGAACGTCCAGATCCACTTTCCGTTCAAAGGTGCCCTCGGTGATGGTGAGGACGCCGCGCTGAGCGGCACGCACCGGAAAACTAAACCGGTCCCAATGGACGGCGATGAAGTCACCGGACCTGCCCGCGGAGAGCGCCAAACCGTACGGGTCATTAAGAAGACCCGCGGCCTTGGCAGGTTTGTAAGACAGCGCGGCTTGGAATCCGAGAAGAACCCCGAGCAGAACGAAGATAAAGGAGAGAGGAATCCAGAAGCCGGCGCGGCGAGTCTTTCTGACGGGCTGCTGCTCTTCGCTTTCCTCGGCTTCCGCATCGAACCTGGGCGCAGGTGCCGTAGTGGGTGCGGAGGCGGCCGAAGCGGCAGCCGCCTTGACCAAAGGAATCGGTTCCGCCTGTTGCGGTGGCGGCGGTGGAAACACGAGCTTCGGAGCCGGTGGCTCTGGCTTGGGCGCCGGCGGGTCCAGCTTCGGAGCCGGTGTTTCCAGCTTGGGAGCCGGTTGCTCCAACTTCGGAGCTGGTGCCGGAACCTCTAGTTTGGGAACTGGCGGCGTAAGGCTGGGAATGTTGCGATAGACGGGATCTTCAAAATCGTCATCGTCGTCAAAGTTGTTTGCGAACGTTGGTTGGGGCGGAGGGGCCGCCACAACGGGCATCGGCGGCGGCTCGACTTTCTCAGGCTCAGCCGCGACCGCTGCAGTCTGAGGCAGTGCGTCATCGTCCTCAAAACATTCATCGTCAGTTGCCTTGGCAACGGGCGTCTTGGGAGTCTTCGGCGCCGCCTTTTTCCAGAACCGCGCAAACCCGGTCTTCTTTTCAGGCTTGGATTCCGCATTTGCACTCACCAACTGGCGCACGGGATCCTGTCCAGTTCCGTTTTCGACTGTGGCATGCGGCGTCTCTTCGTGTTTGGAGAAGCTCCAGCGTCTTGCAGCCGGGGCCGGCTCTGCCTTTACCTCGACGTTATCCTCAGTTTTGGCTTCTATCACATCGTCTACAATCACATCGGCTTCAATCGCGTCCTGCTCGGCCGGCTTGGCCACAACAGGGGGTGGAACATAAGGAGGCACGGGGACAAAAGAGAAGTCCTCGGGCTCCGGGGGATCGATTTGTATCGTTTCCAACCCCATCGCGGCTTCCTGCGAATTGCCCAGCGACGACAATAGTTCGGGCACTTCTCCGGGATCATTCCCGGGAGTGGGGAGCGCTGCGGCCTCCTCCGGCTCGGCCGCGATCAGATCGCGCCGCCGGAATGGGAACTCAAGACTCGTAGATTCCTTTTGCACCTTGCCATTCTCCTCACGAACGAAGAAGCCACCAATACTGGCCCGCGTGGCGTACGGTTTGACCAACAGGAAAACCGAGGAAAGTTCGGGCAGATAGTCATACCAAAACTTCAGATCGGCCTCTTCCAGCGACAATCCTTCCCGCGTGTGACTGCGAAAAACGCCAACGGCGTAAACGGTTTTCTCGCCGTCGTAATCGTGAACGTCAATGGCCTCTCGAAACCGCTTCTGGTCCGCATCCGAGAGCAAGTAGGATGGGCCCTTTTTGTGCTCGCAAACGACCGGAACGTAATCGTCGACATGAACGGTGATCTTCTCGCCGGGCACGGAGTTGCCGAGCAGGATACCGCCCACCTCGGCTCCCCTTCGAGGGACCGATCCAAAGCCGCGCATGACTTCCATGAGCAGCTTGTCAACGACGTCCAACGATATGTGGACGACCACCTTCTTGCCGGGAGGATCCCAGACGTAATACTTTGTGCCCGCTGACGAGCTTTGTTCCGAAGTTGCGTTAATAGTTTCCATCGGCGTTCGCAAATCTCCCAGGAAGCAACTGCCACTAACCGCACGTTGCGTCCGAGTCAATCTCACCCTTCTATCGGTGATTCGCCTGAAAACCTACAGGGCAGATTTCACTTAGCGGGACCCAGGCTCCGTTTGGTCGTATCATGACTGGATAGTCCCGTGTCCGGCATCCTATATATAGTCGCCACCCCCATCGGCAACCTGGAGGATCTTTCCGCCCGCGCGGGGCGTATCTTGCGGGAATGTGCGGCGATCGCCTGTGAGGACACCCGCCAGACTCGTAAACTGTTGAATCATCTCCATATTGAGCGGCCATTGATCGCCTTCCATGAGCACAACGAGAACGAAAAGTCCTCCTCATTGGTGAACCGGATGCTGGAGGGCCAATCGCTGGCTCTGGTCTCCGATGCCGGCACTCCCCTGATTTCCGACCCTGGATACCGTCTGGTGGATGCCGCTATTGCCGCAGGCATAACCGTTGTCCCTATACCGGGCGCGTCGGCGATGATGGCGGCCCTGTCCGCCTCCGGCCTGCCTACCGACTCGTTCTATTTCGGTGGCTTTCTTCACCCGAAGCAGGGCCCGCGACTCAAACAGTTGCAAGTGGCGGGTACCGCGCCATCGACTTTGATCTTTTACGAAGCTCCACACCGTATTCTGGAATGCCTTGCCGATATCCACGCGCTGTACCCCGAAGCGCGCGTCGTTTTGGCGCGGGAGTTGACCAAAATGCACGAGGAGTTTTTGCGCGGCCCTGCCTTGGCGCTGCAACAGACGCTGGCCGCCCGCGATTCCGTTCGCGGAGAATTCACGGTTCTCATCGGACCGCGTAAAGCAGCCGTCCAAGAGGCCACGCAGACTCCGGCGTTAGCCGTGGCGGCCCTGATCGCTCAAGGCGTGGAGCGAATGGACGCAATCAAGCAAGTGGCGAAAGAGCGCGGCCTGCACAAGCGCGACTTGTACCGGCAACTGGAGGAAGAGTAGTTACAGCGCAAACTCGTGCTGTTTGCGATGCGGCGCGCCGTCGAACACTTGTGTCGATTTGAAGAGTTCGTGGCGGCCGTCGCCGGCTTCGGGCTTTGCCTTGGCTAAGATGGCGGTTTTCGCAGCTGCAGTCAAAGGTTGGAAATCACGAGCGATGCGCAGGTCCTGCTGCAGTTGTTCCATCGACATGTAGCCGCGGCAAAGCGTGGTTACCGGCAAACTCAGCGCGAATCGAACGCACTCTTCGGCGCTGATGTTCGTCTGGCTGGGAATGCGCGCCTGCAAGGGTCCGCCGCCCAGGCTTTTCATCCCGATGACCGATACATTCCGTTTTAAACATTCCGGCACCACTTCGTTTTGGAAGCTGCGGTAGAAAGCATCCATCACATTGACGGGCATTTGCGCGGTGACCCATTGGTAGGGCTTGCCGAGCATCTTCAAATGAATTTGCGGATCCTTGTGGCCGGTGAATCCGAGATGCCGCACCTTGCCCGCCTTGACGGCCTCCATGGCGTACTTGATTCCGCCCTGGTCGAACACCCAATCGGGATCGTTGTCGTAATTCATTTCGTGGAATTGCCACAAGTCCAAACGATCGGTCTTCAAACGGCGCAGGCTGTCCTCCAGACACTTGCGGCTGCCTTCGTACGTCCGCTCGCAGTTCTTGGACATGAGGAAAATTTTGTTGCGCCAACCGCCTTCCAATCCCATGCCCATCATCTCTTCGGCCCAACCGTCCTGATAGTCCCAGGCGTTGTCGAAGAAACGAATGCCGCCGTCGATGGCCGCGTGCATGATGCGCGTCGATTCCTTGCGGTCCGTTTGGCCAACGCGTCCAATGTGCGCGCCGCCCAGCGCAAGAATAGAAACCTGCTCGCCGGTGCGGCCCAGCGCACGCGTCGGCAATCCATTGGGATTCGCCTGCTGCGCCGGCGAGGGCAGTGTGAATGCGGCTAGCGTGGCAAACTGGGCAAATTCACGGCGTGTAATGCGGGTACTCATCGCTGGCATCCTACCACACGCCGTTGCCGGTATACTGAACTCTCATGCCCGAATCGCTGCCTACAGCATTGCTGCTCGACCCCGGATACATGCGCCACGAAACAGGCCAGGGGCATCCGGAATCCTCGGATCGCTATACGGCGGTGACGGTGGCGCTGGACAAAGCCGGGCTCACGGCGAAGATGCCGCGCGTGGCCGCCCGCAGCGCTACGGAAGACGAAGTGGCAAGGTGCCATTCGCGGAGCTACATCGCGCAGGCGCGTAAGGACATCGATTCCGGGGCCGACGTACTTTCCACCGGCGACACACAGGTTTGCCCGCGTAGCTACGAGGTCGCATTGCAGGCCGTGGGTGGAGTGCTCAACGCCGTGGACAGTGTGATGACCGGCAAATCGAAGAATGCGTTTTGCGCCGTGCGGCCGCCCGGCCATCACGCGACGTTCCAGCGCGGAATGGGTTTCTGCGTGTTCAACAATATCGCCGCGGGCGCGCGCCACGCGCAACAGAAGCATCTCGCGGCGCGCGTGATGATTGTCGATTGGGACGTGCATCACGGCAACGGGACACAAGATATTTTTTATCGCGACGGAAGCGTGCTGTTTTTCAGCACGCACCAGCATCCCTGGTATCCCGGAACTGGCTTGCATCAGGAAAAAGGGGATGGTCCCGGCGAGGGAAAGATTCACAACTACCCATTCCCGGCCGGTTCCGGCCGCCAGGAGATTCTAGGAGCTTTCCAACAGGCGTTGACAAAGGCCGCCGCCGCTTTCAAGCCCGATCTTGTGATGATCTCAGCCGGGTTCGACTCGCGCATGGGAGATCCGCTGGGACGATTTCGTCTCACCGATGACGACTTCCGCGATTTGACTCTGGTCATGATGGAGATCGCCGGCCGGTTTGCCCACGGACGCCTGGTGTCGGTGCTCGAAGGCGGTTACAGCCTCAACGGGCTGGCGTCGGGCGTCACAGCTCACGTAAAAGCCTTGGCAGGCCTGTAGGGCAGATCTCCAGATCGCCACTGGAGTTTGGACATTTTTGTGTGGGGCAGATCTCCAGATCTGCGAGGTGGTCTCCAGACCACCTCTGTTGGAAGCGTTCGTAATCTCCGGGCACGGCCGCACAGCGGCCGAGGGCCGCTGTCGAGGCCATGCGGGATCGGGAGATCCCGCCGCAGATCTGGAGATCTGCCCCACATGCTTGGTTGTTAACCAAGCGCCTTGCGGAAACGAGCGGTGATTTCTTCAGCCTGCCGCCGGTTCCACGTCTCATTCACTTGAACGCGAAACCATTCGTTTTCCGGCGCGCCGATCGTGATGCCGGCCAATTCCAACCGCTGCCGGTACACGGGGGCATTCACTCCGCGCACCCGCATCATCGCGATGTTGGTTCCATTCTCGATACGCCGGACTTCGAAGTTCGAATCGCTGGAGAGCGCTTTCAGCACCGCTTCCGATGTTTTCACCGCCTGCCGGAATCGCGTCTCGAAGCCATCAAAAAAATGCAGCGCGACCGCCGCCGCCGGCCAGGAATGATTCACGCCTCCGCCAAACATGCGCCGGATATTGTAGGCGTTTTCCAACAGGATCTTCGGTCCGGCGAGCACCGCGCCGCTGGCAGCGTTGAAGTACTTGTACATCGAGATGTAGACGGTATCGAACTGCGCCGCGTACTCCTTGACGGAGATGCCCGTGTAGGCCGATTCCAGAAATAATCGCGCGCCGTCCAGGTGCAGTCCGATCTTTCTCTCCCGTGCCCAACCGCATATGCGCTTCATCTCCGCGAACCGGAACTGCTCGCCCGTTCTGCGGCGTACTGGAGATTCAATTTGAATCGCGCCAATCGGTGTCGTCACGCGTCCCAACGCGGCCCGCGATGCCGCCGATTCCACTTCCTCCAACGTAAAGGTGGCCCGCCCCGCCCCCAACGGAATCATGTTCAGGCCGCTGAGGGTCTGCGCGCAGTCGCCGCAATCGTTGTAGAGATGGCATTCCGCCTGCACGATCACGCGCCGCCGTTCGCCCGCCAACATGCGCATTGCCAGGTGATTCGCCAGCGTGCCCGTGGGCATCCAAACCGCGTACTCTTTTCCCAGAGCCGCGGCGACGCTCTGTTCCAGCTTTTCAATAACGCCGCCGAGAGAATAACTGTCCGCGCGCGTATGCTCTGAAAGTTTCGCCAGCAGGCTTGCGTATTCGCGCGGAGAATGCGGGATGCCGTCGCCCGTTGCCATTATCTGACGGTCCGCGCCTTCTCCTTCCGCCGCCGCAAGCAGACCAGCGCCCAAGGGCGCTGCCAGAAAGTTCCTTCTGCGCATGTTTGGAAGCATGGTGGTAGCCTACCACGCCGCCAGTGTTACTATATCGGTCTATGCGTATTGCGGTGGTTGGACTGGGCTTTATGGGCATGGTCCACCTGAAGGCCATTCGAAACATATCGCGGCATTCGCTTGCCGCTGTGGTGAGCGAAGATCCCGTGAAGCTGTCCGGCGATCTCAGCGCGATTGCGGGCAATCTCGGCGGGCCGGGCGAGAAGATGGATTTTTCCACCATCGGGCGATACAAAAACGTCGACGAACTTCTGAAGGACCCCAAGGTGGACGCGGTGGACCTCTGCCTTCCCACGCATCTGCACGAGCCTGTCACTTTGGCCGCGCTGCGAGCCGGCAAGCATGTGCTGGTGGAAAAGCCGATGGGCATCGACGGCGCATCGTGCGACCGTATGATTGCCGAAGCGGAAAAACAAGGCCGTACTCTGATGGTCGCGCAGGTTCTCCGATTCTTCCCCGCCTACATCGCTTTGCGCGACGCTCTTCCACAGCTTGGCGCGGTTCGCAGCGCTATGTTTCGCCGCCGCTGCGCAGGTCCGGCGTGGGCCAAGTGGCTGGTCGATAAATCGAAGAGCGGCGGAGGAGTGTTCGATCTCGTCATCCACGACGCCGACCAGGTGATTCAACACTTCGGGCTCCCCGCCGAGATCTCCGCCACAGGGCATGAGGATCTATCACGCGGAGTGGACGTAATGGATTCGCAGTTATATTACGCTAATGGTTTGGTTGTCACCATCACTGGTGGCTGGCATCATCCGAAGTCGTACCCGTTTTCCATGGAGTACACGGTGGTCTGCGATGGCGGCACGGTGGAATATTCCAGCGCCGGCCGCGAGCCTGCACTGCATCGCGCTAATGGCGAATCGGAGATACTGCCGCTGCCCGCGACCGACGGTTATCAGGGCGAAATTGAGTACTTCCTGGATTGCGCCGAGAGTGGCCGCAAGCCCGAACTCTGCAGCCCGCAGGATTCAGCCGCGGCTGTGCGGCTCACGAAATTGTTGGAGCAATCCCGAAGCAGGAATGGAGAAAAAGTAGCATGCCGGTTCTAAGAGAGTTGGAAGTAGGCGCGATGTTTTGGGCCGTGCGAGACACGGTGGCGCGCATGAAAAGTCTGGGCGCGCGATGCGGCCAGTTGGGCATCGCCGGCGATGTGAAGCTGGATGCCGCCTGCGTGCAGCATTGGAAGGACGAACTGGCGCGTGAGGATTTTCCGTTGGTCACCGTCTTTGCGGCCTACATTGGCGAGAACTACGCGGACATCCCCACGGTGGAGCGAACGGTCGGCTTCATCCCGCCCGCCACGCGCGAGGAGCGCGAAGCGCGCACCATCGAGATCAGCGATTTCGCCGCCGCGCTCGGCGTGAATAGCATCGCCTGCCACATTGGCTTCGTTCCCGCCGACGATGCGCATCCGGATTACGTTGCCGTGCGCGCCATGGTGCGCCGCATTTGCGATCACGCCAAGAAACACGGCCAGACGTTTGCCCTTGAGACCGGTCAGGAGCCCGCTACAACTCTGCTGCACTTTCTCAACGACGTGGGCCGCGACAACATCGGCATCAATTTCGACCCGGCGAACATGATTCTCTACGGCACGGGCGATCCCATCGAAGCGCTGGGCGTTCTCGGTTCGCGCGTCATCAGCGTGCACGCGAAAGACGGCGATTGGCCTCCCAAAGATGTCGCCACGGCGTTGGGCACGGAGCGGCCGCTTGGGCAAGGCTCCGTGGGAATGGATCGCTTTGTGGCCAAACTGAAGGAGGTCGGCTACAAAGGCCCGATGAACATCGAACGGGAAATTGAAGATTTAGAACAGCGCTATGCCGACATGGCGATGGCGGTGAAACTCCTGGAAGGTCTGCGGTAAATCATGAGCTGGATTCTCTGCTTTGCGACATTGCCATTGTTTGGACAAGGTTCAATAGGACAAGGTTCAATAGGACAAGGTTCCGTGATGGACACGGCCGATGCCTTGTTTCAGTTACACAACGCCGACGCGAAAGGCTCGCTGATGGAGCAGGCCGAGAAGTTGAAAAAAAAGATCCGCGGCAAGGTGTATCGCTACCGGGCATTCGTGCGGCCGGATGCCGATACCAACCTGCTCAATATTGTATTGCGCGGTCCGGCGTTGTCCATCGTGCGCGTGGCGAGCCTTCCCACGCCCGGCCAGAAGATTTCGCTGGAAGCGGTGACGGGCGGTGGACGCAACCCGCAAGGCCTGGTCTTCATTTCCGGGCAAGGCGTCAATCGCAATGAGAACGTGTCCATGGTGAAGCCGATGGTGGAGATGGCGTTCGATAACATCGACAAAGCGGTAAAGGCGGCGGGTGTTTTTCCCGCCGATGTTCTTACCGTCACGTGCTATTCGAGTTCGCTGCAGGACCACGCGCAGGTTCAACAACTTGCTGCCACGCGCTATCGGTGGGCAGTGTTCAATCATGTCCAGATTCCCATGCCCTACGGCCGCGCGCTGGTGGAGTGCGAAGCGGTGGCGCGCGCCATTGCGCCCGTTGGATTCCTCTACCCGGAAGGCCTGACCAAATCGCCGAACTTCACACAAGTGGTGGGAATCTCATCGCGGCGCATGGTGTGGAGCGGCTTGCACACCTCGCAGGGTTGCACCGCCGATGGCGTGCGCGGAATGTTCCGGTCGTTGGAAGCGACGCTGAAGAATCGCGGCGCATCCATTAAGGATGCCGCCTTCAGCTACGTCTATCCGAATACCACCGAGGGCACCGACCTCTCACGCAACATCCGGTTCGATTTCTACAACAAGGAAAAGGCTCCGGCCAGCACGCTGATTCCGTTCTCGGGATTCGTTGACAAGAATGCATGCACCGGCGTTGAAGTGGTGGCCCCAGGTTCGTAGATTCCAGAATCTCTACAAATTCTCTACGCAGGTTCGTAGTATCGTTCGCCCGCGCAGGCGCGGCACAACACGGACCCATCCGCCTGCGCCACTTCCTTGCGGAAATTGATCCCTTCGCCACACTGGGCGCAAACAATGCGCGGACCCTTGAAGCCGGGAAGATCGTGCGGCTCCACCGTCACACGTACCCATTGATGCTCGAAGAGATCCGCCGCCGCCATCTCGCGATACGCCTGCATCTGCTGCCGATTCCTGTCGGCAATCTCCGGAAACATGACCTTTGCTTTTTGTTTGGAAGATTCCAAGGCCGAAACGCGCACCGCGCGGCCCGTCTCCAGATCGCAGAACGTCGCCGCCATCTTTCCGAAGTCGCGGAACTTGAGCGCGCGCTTGCCCATGCGGCAGCCTGTTACCACCATGATGGCGTCGGTGGCGCAGCGGTCGATCTCGACAAAGGTGACCAGCCGCTTGCGCTGCGCGCCCGCGGGATCTTCCAGGCCCAGCAGTTCACAGCCGTGAATCGCCAGCCGCAGTCCGAGAATCTGGCCGGCGCAAATATGCCCGTGCGCCTGCGCGGCTAATTCCACGTATTCGTCAAACGCCTTCACAGCACCCTCATGGCCGCAGTGGGAAACTCCACTGTCCAATCTTTATTATGGCGCTGCGGTTCGTACTCGGCGCGGGACAGATCGGCTTGAATGCCGCACTCAAACTCCAACCGCATCGCGCCGGGCCGCTGCGTGGCGCGATGCAACTGCACCGGAATCTGATTCATGCCGGGACGGCCGGCGCGCGGGGTGGCCCGTAACTCCTCCGGACGCACGCAGATCCATACACGGTCGCCTTTGAACTTTCCCTTGAGATAGGGGCCGTGCAGGTCGAATTCCTGGTAGCGCAGGTCGCATGTATTCCGTCCAGGGTCGAGCGCTACAACTTCCGCTTCCAATAAATTGTAGAGTCCAAGGACGCCTGCTACGGCCGCGGTGGCCGGCTTTTCAAAAATCCCCGCCGGAGAGCCTTGCTGCAGAATCGTTCCGTTTTGGTAGATCAGCATCTCATCGGCGACGGCGAATGCTTCGGCAAGGTCGTGCGTCACCATTACGATGGGCGTTTCAAATTCGGCCCGCACGCTGCGCAGCACTTCATGCAGCTCCACGCGCAGCGCCGGATCCAGGCCTTGCGCCGGTTCGTCCAACAGAAGCACGCGCGGTTCCGCCAGCAATGCGCGCGCAATGGAACAGCGCTGCTTCTGGCCGCCGGAAAGCTCATGCGGCTTGAGTCCCGCCATGTCATTTAGCCGGAAGCGTTCGAGCATCGCGCTCACGCGGCGGTGGCGATCGAGTTTGGCGCGAAACGCCGCGGCGAACTCCAGGTTCTGACGCAGCGTCATATGCGGAAACAACGCGTAGTTCTGAAAAACGTAACCGCAGCGGCGCTCACGCGGGGCCAGATGGACGTTGGTTGCGCCGTCGAAAAGGATATCGTCGCCAATCATGACGCGGCCTTCGCCGGGGCGCACGAACCCCGCGATGCAATCGAGCGTGAGGGTCTTCCCCGAGCCGCTCGGCCCGAAAAGCACTGTGATGCCGCCCGTCGTTTTCACATCGACATCGAGGGAGAATCCGGCCGAATCCGTTCCCGGTGGAAATCGTTTCTTCAGGCGCGCCAGAATCATCCGGCCGTCCGTGGCGGAGCAACGCGGTTAGCGGCCCATAGAATGACGAGCGCCACCGCGGAAATGACCAGCACAAGGGCGCGCGCCAGTGCGCCGTTGCCCGATTCCACGGCGTCGTAAATGGCGACGGCGATGGTCTGCGTACGGCCCGGAATGTTTCCCGCAATCATGATGGTGACGCCGAAATCGCCCAGCGATCTTGCGAAGGCGATGGCCGACGCTGCCAGTACGGGCCTTGCGGCCAGCGGCAATAAGACGCGCAGGAACACGCGCTTTTCCGTGGCGCCCAAACTCCGCGCCGCGCGCACAAACGTCGGGTTGATATTCTCCAGCGCGGCCCGCGCGGATTTCACCAGCAATGGCAGCGAGTGAAACAACGCCGCCACTACGGCGGCCTGCCAGGTGAACACCAGAGGCCCGCCCGTGATCCATTCGTAGAAGTGTCCGATGGGACTGTTCCTTCCCAAAACCACCAGCAAGTAAAAGCCGAGCACAGTGGGTGGAAGCACCAGCGGCAGAGTGACGAAAGCGTCCAGAGCTTCCTTGCCGCGAAAATCGCGGAACGCCAGCCAGTAAGCGACCCACAATCCAAGCACCGCCGCCAGCGCGGTGGATAGAATGGCTACGCGCAGACTGAGCCACAACGGAAACCAGTCAATGGCCATGGGAAACAAGCATTATAGCGGAGGGCTACCCGCCGCCAGTTTTCGCACGAATGCGACGTCGCCTTCCAGAAAATCGTAGGACGGCAGTTTGCTCAATTGCTCCCAAACAATGCGTTCAAAGATGCGGTTTTCAATCTCGCCGGTAAACGAGCGGACTTTGAAGAAGACCAGTTGAACGGCCGCGCCGCGAGGGTAGGCGTGTTCCTGCCGGGCCAGTTCCGAACCTACAGACGCCTCAATGCCGAGTTCTTCTCGAAGTTCCCGCACCAGCGCAATTCGCGGGCTCTCGCCGGTCTTCACTTTGCCGCCGGGAAACTCCCATTTCAACCCTTGCCTCGATCCGGCTTTTCTCTGGCAGATGAGGACTCTTCCGGCTTGTTCGATCACACCGGCGGCGACCAGAATGCGGTACGGTTCGCGCATCACCATTCCCCGCCGTGATTGTGTTGGGATAGAAAGTACAAGTAGACATTGTAGGACGACCCGGCTCATGCACTCTTCGCGGCTGCTCGATCATTTCCAAAATCCCCGCAATGTAGGGGAACTCCCGCCGCCGGCGCTGGTGGTGGAGGTGTCGAATCCCATCTGCGGAGACATTCTCAAGTTATGGGTGCAGTGGGAGGCTGACCGTGTGGCGCAGGTGCGATTCAAGACTCGCGGCTGCGCGGCAGCCATCGCGATGGGCAGCGCATTGACGGAATGGATGGTAGGGAAAACGCGCGCCGAACTCGCCGCGGCAACGGCGCAGTTATTGGAGCAGCAAGTAGGCGGCTTGATTCCAGAATCGAAACACGCCGCGGTGCTTGCCAACGACGCAGTGAGGCAGGTCTCCAGACCTGCTCTTTGAAATCTTCGCAGCTTGGGAAGGTTTCCTCTGGTTCCGCTGTGTTGCGGTGGGGCAGGCTGGAGACTTGGCCCCACAACATTACTTGCCCGGATACGGGGTGTTCCAGCCCTTGGCGTCCCACCACAGAATGCGGTTCAGCGTGGGTGCGGGGATGTCGTCCAGATCGGAGAAGTTCATCTTCAACGATTCACGCGCAGCCCAAAGTTGACGCCCGCTCAGCGCCTGGGGCGACGGATTCATTTCGTCCAACGGCACCTTGGGAACAATGTGATCGTAAGAAGAAGGGTCAGGCTTCGTCGTGAGCACCGTTGTCATCGGCCGGGCGGAAGCAAGGTTCCGCGTACGCGCGGGAACCCCAAACACTTCCTGAATGGTGCGCACCATGCTGGTGTGATTGTAATGCGTGGAATCCACCGCGCCTTGCCGCACATTGGGACCAATGGCGAGGGCAATGGTACGGTGCCCGTCGACGTGATCGACGCCGTCCTGAGCGTCGTCTTCCGTTACCAGAATCAACGTGCGCGGCCAGAATTTGCTCTTCGATACGGCATCGACAATGCGGCCCAGAGCAAGATCGTTATCGGCGACGCTGGCGCGCGGCGTGGGACGGCCGGGGCGCGTACCGCTGGTGTGGTCGTCATTGAGATTGATGATGCTGATCTGAGGCAGCATGCCGGACTCTTCGCGCTCGCGGAATTCGCGCAGCCATTCTTCGGCGCGAATCTGATCGGGAATGGCGAGTGTGGCATGTGGAAAGCGCGTGCTGGAGAATTTGGCCAAGGCCGGAACCGCGCAACGGCAGCCCACGGCGTCCTGCCATTTTCCTTCCTTATACAATCGCCAATATTCGCTCCAACTGCGTTCGTCGCGCTCGTTGATATCGACGATAGTGTCCTTTCGCGGGTCCCATCGCGCGGCGGTGCACAACTCGCCGTAAAGGCGCACGTCCAAAGGCTTCGACGCGCTCTGCCAGAAGAAACCGGCGGGAGATACCGTCATCGCGTCGGCCATATTGTAGGCGTACCCGCGAGGCGACGCGGCAAAGGCGCGCTCCACGTAATCGCTGACAAAGGCCTGCATCAACCAATGGTGACCGTCGAAACTGATTGCGCCTCCCGTGTGGAAGTTGTCGATCAGCACATACTTTTCCGCCAGAGCATGATGGTTGGGCGTGATCTCGCGGCCGTACATGACCAGCTTCGGATCGCTATCGCCCTTCCCCATGTCACCGAAGACCTGGTCGTAGGTGCGGTTTTCCTTGATGATGAAAATGACGTGCTGAATGCCGAGGGTAGCGATGTTCGTCACACCACCGGCGGCTTCAAAGCGCGGCATGTTGGAGGCCTTCACTTCGCGCGTCCCGGCGGCGAGTTGCGAAGGAAGAGGCGCGGGAATTCGCGAGAGTGCGCCTTCGTATTGACGGGAATTGAAAGTCCCTTTTTTGTCGGCGGTGTTTCCTGTACCCTTGATCGCCACAACGCGCAAGGAGCCGTCGACGGCAACGGAAATGGACGAAGGGAACCAAGCGGTGGGCACCGCGCCATCCACCCTCCAAGCATTGCCGTGCTTGCGCGCGACCACGATGGCGTTGGTGCCACCACAGGCTATGTAGAGTTGTTTGCCGTCCGGCGAGAAGCGCGCATCCACCGGCTGGCTGCCCAGCAGATTGTCCGGCCATGACGGAATTGCCAGGTCGCTGCGCTTCAGCGTTTTCGTGTCGATCAGCGAAACGGTATCGGAGTGCCCGTTGGCGACTGCAAGCGTCGATTCATCGGCGCTCAGGCTCATCAGCGACGGAGCCAGACCGACGGTGATCTCTTGAGTCTTCGAGGTTGCTTCGTCAATGACGGTTATCGTGCCTGTGCTTGTAGCCCCAGTGTTCGGATCCACCGCGACGTCAGACCCGCTGCTGGGCGCCACCGTTTCACCGGCCTTCGGACGCCGCCCGGCGCGATTGCTCACGAACACTTTGCCAAGCTTGCCGGAGCGAACCACGGCAAACGGGGCCATCCCCGTCTCCAACTCTCTCACGACCTTGCGCGCGGCGGCATCGACGACGGCAACGCTGTTGTTGCGGCTGAGGGCAACATAGGCCACCTTTCCGTTGGCGTCAAACGCGATTCCCGCGGGCAGGGGATGTCCCGGCAAATCGATCTTCGCAGCCTGGCTCAGCTTGCCCGTCGCATCGATTGCGCCTATGACAATCGCGTCGGGACCCGTGCGCGTGGTCTCGCTCACCCACAGTTCGCTGGAGCCGGGACGAAATGCAACGCCCGTATAGGAACTGCTGCGCAGTTTCATTTCGCCGAACTTGACGCCTGTGGCCGCATCCAACAGCTCAACGGCTCGCGTGTTGAGCACGGCCAGAAACTGCTTCCGCGAATCCATTGCCGAATCGACGGGCCGCCCGGCGAGCATCGTCATTTGGCCCCACGGGCGCAGCAGTTGATTGGATGTAAGAAGAAAAACTCCGTTGTCCTGCTTCCCAATGCGCGCCGTGCTTTTCAGGATTCCGAATGTCGCCTCTTCCTTGGCCACGACAACGGCAGCCACCAAGGAGAGGGCCGCAATCACAGCGCGCCGTTTCATTGTCCTATTTGTGACTGGCCTGATAGTGCGCCTTCAGCAGATCTTCGCCGAAATCGCCATCCATCTCCCGCCACACGGAGTGAACGTGGTTCGCGCCGTTCTGCGTGTTGTCGAACTCCACCAGAAACGCTTTCGCTTGCACGCGGTAATAATGCGGGCCGCCCTTTTCTTCCACGCCCGTCCAGGCAAAGTAAAGATCCTGTCCCGCCTTCTTGATCAAGTCGAGCCGTGCTTGCGCCGCCTGTTCCGGCAGATTGCCGACGTATTCCTCAAGAACATCCTGCAGCATCTGCCGCTGTTTGGCGGTCATCTTGGAGGCATGCAACCCGCTCGGCTTGCCCTCGATGGCCGCGCGGCGGTTCGCCATGGTGACGATGTCTTTCAATGCGTCCTTAGAAAGGATCGCCGTCTTTTTCTGATCGGCCGTCAAACCCATGAGAAGCGTTCGTGCGAGATCCTCTTCCTTACCCAGAACGCGCAGACCCGCGCGCGGACCGTCCTTCACCAGCGCCGGATTCGTACCCATAAAGAGAGGCGTCGCAACCACTTTGCCGTTCACCACGGTGAAATGCAGGCTGAGGTGATGTCCCTCTACGCGGTAGGACCAAGTCCCAGTGGCTGAAGGAGAGCCAAACAGACTGAAATAGTACTTCTCCGGATTGCGGCGGCTGCCGTCGTCCTTTTCCTGTATGCGCAGAATCTCTTCCAGGCTCATGATGGACGTTGCCTTCACATATCCGCTTTGACTTAGTCCGGCGTTTAAGAGCGCATGCGCCAAATGTTTTTGCGAAGAAGTCATCTCGCCCAAAGTGAGACCTTTGCGTCCGCGTTTCAGCGTCTGCATGATATTGTTGTCGGGAACGAAATGAAAGAACTCGCGCTCGGAGTCCTTGAAATCAAAAGTCGCTTTGGCCTTCTGCTCCGAAGTCAAAGAATTGAGCAGCGCCACGGCGGCGTCCGACATGACGGCCGGCGAATTCACGCGGTGGTAAGCGGAGGTTAGCAGCGCAACGAAGGCGGCGATAAGCGTCAAGCGGCCTAGCATGGAGGCGATGGGACAGCAATTTCGAAACACGTGTGGTCTCCTTTCCTGAACTCGATCAGTATATCGCAGGTGAGGAGAGTAGTGTGGCTAGAACACGAAGGCCAGTCCGCCGCGCAGGGCGCGCGGGGAGTGCACCAGTTGGATGGTTTGGCCGGTCGCCAGAGTTACCGGCTGGTAGCCTTGGGCAAGGATGTTGCGGATCTCCGCCGTCGCTTCCAGTTTTCCAGGCATCACATTTAATCCAGGAATCGGCTGGCGAACCTGCAGGTTCAAGCCGCGACCCGGATTGACGGACTGAGTGACAAAATAATGCCCCGGCGTCACCGCCCGGCCGTTCATGAATTGGTAACTTGTGGCGAAGTGCGTCCCCGTCCAAGGCGCGCGGGCGGCGAATCTTGTTGTCGCCCAGTGACGGCGATTCTCCTTCAAGATGTGCCGCAAGGCGCCCGCCTCATTGGAATCCAAACGATCTTGCGTTGCCTCAAGGACGCCGCTATTTCCGTAGGCGAGCGTCAGGCTGACATCATCTCTCAGCGTCTGCTGGACGGAAGCCATGTATCCCACCGTCGTAAATCCGCCGGCATTGATAATCGACGCGGTGGAGAACAGGTCGGGGATCATGTCGCCATTCGCCAGAAGTCCGTCCGCGCCAACCGCCGTCAAGGCGGCATTGGATAAGCTTTCACGATAGGCGGCAGCGCTGTAAATGCGCGAACCCACCTGTTTGCGGTAGCCCAATTCGAAATTCTGCGCGCGCTGCACACGAGCCTGGCCCTCGCGTAACGACACCCGAGGGAACATCGACAACTGCGAAATCTGCTGACGTTGATCGTCGCTCTGCACCGTGCCCGCATTCGCATACAACTGCATTGGGGGAAGGCCGGAGCTGAATCCGAACTCCACTACGCCCAGCGATTCCAAATCCCAACTCAAACGCGCGAACGGCGAAAGGTAATTCAAACGCTGCAGGAACGTTACCGATTCCAATGTTGCACCGTATTGCAGTTGGATGTTGTCGGTGATTTCCATGTGGTCGCTCACGCTGACCGCCATGGTTCGAATTTGCGGCAATGCTTCCTGTTGCCCGGAGAAAATGCCGGACGCGCCGCGGCCGGGCAGAAACATCTGCCGCATCGTTACCGACACCTCAGGAGTGCGGCTGTCGCCAACTTGACGGCTCAGCGTCGTACGGAACCCCGCCGTGGGCACGCCCGATGCCGACGAGTAGCCAAGGTTGCCGGAAACCGCTACGCTGGTCGCGCCGCGGAACGAAGTGGCGAGCGCGAAAGCCGTGCCCAAATCGGGCTGGCTGCCAAGCGTCACCGGGGTTGTCGAATCACCCGCCGACAGATTGACTACGCCGCGCGTTTGTGAAAACCAACTTTGGTTGGCGCGAAGCTGACGCTGTGGGTCCCTCATGTCCTGAGGAAGGAATCGCAGAATGGGACGCGTCGCCGAGGAACTTCGCAGAGTCCACTTCCAGTCCTCGCTCATCAGCCCTTGCTGAACCGGTAGTGAGTAGACAAGTTCAATGGAACTCAGCACCCCCGCCAAATTTATGGACAGTATGCGGCGCATTCCCGGCTGAACGCTGATTCTTTCCCGCAACGCCGGCATAAAGCTGGAAAGCGAGATGCGGATGGAATAAAGATCGGCGGGGAGCGAATCGAACTGGAAGGAGCCTTTATCGTCGGTCAGCAGGCGCCCCACTTGCCGGTCCAGGCGGTTGAAGAGCATCACCGTCGCGCCCATCTGTGGGACACCAAAGGCGTTGGCGACAATTCCCGCGATGCTTCCGGTTAAGGGATTGGAAGGCGCACAAACCGCGGGGGCGCTCAGAAGTGCCGCGAGAACAACTGCGGATAAGCTCTTTGGCAGCATGGTTTGAAGCCTGCTCCCCTACGGGTAAAGTCCTATTCGAACCTAACTATACTACCGTAAAAGAGATCGAGGGGGTAAGCGATTGGTTCCCCACCTTATCGCTGACCTTCATCTTTAGTAAATACTGGCCGGGCTCCATGTTCTGGAGAGGCAGAATCTTCTCAATGGTGACCTGTTGGAAGGACGCGCCTTCAATCTTGCCGATCTCTTCCGTGAAGTCGAAAATCTTCTCGTTCGAGCCCTGCTTGACTACTTCATATTCGACCGTACCCGCGGGCTTCTTCGTGTTGTTTTCATCGGTGCCGAAGTTGTAAAGCTGGACGTAAATCCCCATCTTTTCATCGCGGCGGAAGGTCTCGCCCACACGCGGACGAACCTTGGTGGTTCCAATGACAAACTGGCCGGTGCCGATGCTGCGCGTGGGAACTTTTTCGATCATATCCGCCAGCACCAGGGAACTGGATCCGAGCTTCTCTTCATCGTAGCGGGGGACATGAAGAGCCATTTCGTAGTTATTCATGTTGCCGCCATTGACGTCCTTCACTACCACGTTAAGGCGGTAGGTGCCGGGCGCAAGGGGAACGGACTTCTGATAAAGCGAACTGCCCACTACCGCCTGCTGCGTCAGTTCCGTGGGAAATTCCACCGTCACCACATCCTCGAATCAGCTTCATGAAGTCCGCGCGGACTTTCATGGGAAGCAAATTGTAACGGATGGTGGAACTGATGGCGGCTTCCAGATCTTTGAACTTGATCTGCGGCGGCTTTTGCAACATCGCGTACTGCTGCAAGCGTTCGAACTGGTTCATGCGCATGGGCAACGGCTGATCGCCGGTTCCCAGGCGTGTACCGTCGGTGCGGCTGAAGCGGTCGGTCTTCGATGCCAAGCCCATCTGTTCCATCAACGTGAGCCCTGCGTTGGGGACCATCATCAACGCGTCTTTTTCCGACGGATCCATGGTCATGCGATACTCGCCGGTCATGGTCGGGTCGACGAATTCGATAATGATGTCGGAGCCGATTCCCTCAATCCAGCGATAGCGCCACTTCTCGAAAGGATAGGTGGATGTGGTTCCGCCGCCCTCTTCGAACGGACGCTCGTAGGTTCCGCCCGACGGATGCGATTCGTTTTCGTCCGGCGGTCCAAAGGTAATGTAGATGCGGCCGCGATCGGTCTTCCAACCGGGAATGCCCGATGCGTAGCGCTCATTGGCGTAAGCGATGCGGCGGTAGTGCTCTTCCTTAAACTCGTTTTCCTGCGTGTCGGGCGTAGGATCGCGACGGAGCCAGAACTGTTCGATGAACTGTTCGCGCTCGTCGTCTGTGTTGAAGTTGCGGAACGCCTTGCGCTCCTCATCCGTGATGATGTAGGTGACGTCCTCGTTGAGCCATTTGCGATAGGGAGTCTCTAATTCTTTGCGCAGCTTGGCCTCGCGCTTTTTTCTCTCCTTCTCAGAGAGTGGCTTGGCCACGGTTTCGCGATTTGCCGGTGCGGCTGGTTTCTTCTTGTCGTCGGCGGACGATGCGGGTGTCAAAAGCAGCGCGCATGCCGCGCCCAGACCGAACAGAAACCGGATTTTTGCTGTCATAACTTCCCTATTGGCGGAGTGCCGCAAGCTACCCTTAATCATAGAGAACACAAGTGATAGCGTCAAGGAGGTACCACCAGTACCAAAGATCGTTACTCCTTGGACGCAGCCAGCCCAGACACGGTTTCTATTTTCCGAGCCACGCCTGATAGGCCTCCAGTACGGTCGCGCCCTTATAAATGTTAGTCCGGCCTTCGGGCGTTTTTTGCGGATCCGGCTTGAAAACGAATTTCAGTTCCACCGGTCCATCGATCTTCCAGGGCTTGAACTCCTTGATCCGCCGCACGGCGCGAAACGCCGCCGCCTCGATTTGCCGTTTGGCCTCTTCATGCGACAGGCTCAGCGTGGACGCCTTTCCCACCAGCTTCTTTACGGCAACGGTTTCCGCCTTCGGTTGCAGGTCGCGAAGTTCTTCGCAGGCCGCCTCGTCTCCAGAAAGCATGATGGCCGGGATGCCGTAATAACCGGCGATGGCCGCTGCCTGCCCGATCTCTCCGACCGGCTTTCCGTTCAAAGTAATCTGTTGCACGCTGAAACTCTGCGAATGCGCCAGAACGCCGTTGGCCCCAGCCATGGGATGCTGGCCCACCCACATCAACCCGTCATAGAGGTTGTCGCCGAAATAATAAGTGGATGGCGTGGGTCTGCCTTGAATGAGTTTCGCCCGCGGATGAATGGTATCGATGGAAAGGCTGCGGCTGCCGTCGTGGCCGTCCCAGACCACCACTTCGCTTGCGCCCGCTCGAAATGCACCGGCAACGGCGGCGTTCAACTCCCCTGTCAGCAGCTTGCGCGATTCGTCGAAGCGGCGCTGGCCGGGCAGAAGCTGCTCCTCGGCGTTGTTCACGCCGCCGACACCCTCCATATCGGTGATGATGGCGATGCGCGGCCCTTGTGCCAGGCAGATGCCGCATGCCGTAAGCAGGACGGCAGCGCAACGAATCGTGCGTGTCATTTTTGTTCCAATAGGTCTAATGAGCGGGCCGATGCCCGCGCTACAGTTTCCAGAAACTCCGGCGTTGTCGATTCCATCCCATCGCGCGCGGTATGAAACCAGAGGTTTCGCGAAACGATACCGTACGAGGGATAGCCGGCTTTTTGCCAGAGGCCAAGCTCTCCCGGTCCCACGGCTTTTACAACCTGGTAGCCGCCGCTTTCGGGAAAGGCCGAGCGCAGCATGCCGTGGAATTGCTCGTCCGCGGTGATGCGACCCGGTTCACGTTCCGGTACTGGAACCCACCTGCCGTTTTCGTTACGGAACGAGCGCATGGCGGCGTTGGCCCCAAAGTGAAACCATGCGGCGACCTCCTGCGGCTGTGGCACGATTCCGCTTTCCAGAAGTTTACGCGCTCCAAGAAAATCGAGTTCGTGTCCGGAGTTCGCCACAAACATATATCGGAAGCCGGAGTTTCGCGATACGGCGCGTTGCGCCAGCGCAAGCCAGATCGCGATGCCCGTTCCGCGCTCGCCCGCGCATTGAAACCAGCCGCTGGAAGGCGTCGATACGATGATCCACTTGCCGCTGCTGCCGGCGGTTGCAATGACGTTGTGCGATTTCGTGTTGGCATCGAAGCGTCCCTGAATGCTTACCGTAGCTTTCGCGTCTCGTGCCGCCGCCTGCTCCAGCCACTTCATGTCTGCCGGGCCAACAAGAACTTTCGACCGATCCTGCGTGATGGGGGCGGCATTGATGGCCGCAATCTCGCCGCTCTCTCCGGTGGTTGCCTGAATGGTTGCAACGGACCCAACCGCGAGCTTGCCCTTCTCAGGCTCTATGGCAAGGGTTCCGCTCACCACACCAGCCTTCGGCAGCCAAAGCGGAAACGCACGAATCGTCTTGCCTTCCACAACGACGCTTGCCGAATCGAAATGAAATTGCGGCGTTGTCCATTCCTGTTTCTTCACCGCATATCCCATCTCCCGCAATCGTGCCGCCAGCCAATCGTTGGTGCGGTGATCGCCCGTGGTTCCCGTGCGGTGAACGCCGATTTCGGCATACGCGCGCACATCCTTATATAGGAGATCGCCGCGCAACGGATCGGCCTGGGTACCAGCTCTTACGCCGCGCCCTGGATACTCTTTTTCGTTCAACCGGCCGCCTTCCACAACGGGCACGCCTCCCACCAGCACGAAGCGAAAGCCTTCCGAGGGGACGGCGGGCTTCTCGTAAGTGGAACGGTCGGCCACGGTTTGCGCGTCAAACACAACAAGGTCAGCGTCCGCGCCCATCTTGATGCGGCCTTTGTTGCGCATCGCGGGCACACGCGCCTCCAGCCGCTGCGCCGGCATCAGCGCCATCTTGCGGATGGCCTCCATCAACGGAAGCGCTTTCTCCTCGCGGACGTAAGCGCTGAGAATGCGGGAGTACGTGCCCGTGGACCTCGGATGGCCCAAACCATTGCGCAAAATGCCGTCGCTGGCAATCATCGTCAACGGGCTCAACGCCGCGGTTCTCACCATCTCTTCGCTGTTGGTGAATGAGATCACGCTGCCGCCCGTCTTGCGATAGCGCGCGAATGATTCCGCTGTGAGACGCTCACCCGTCGCCACCCACAGCAGATCGGAATAGGTGACGCCCATGCGCTGTTGCCAGCCATCGTCGTAGACCGTCGATTGAATGTTCGTTTGCCCCGCGGTGTAGGGGTAGCATTCGGTTGTCACGTCCATGCCGCGCTGCTTTGACGCCGCGATGATATCGAGAAAGTTCACCGTGTTGCGCCGCGCTCCGCTGCTGTTCAAATGCACAACGTGAAGCGGCGCTCCGCTCACGGCCGCGTAGCCGATGACTTCATTCAACCCTTCCACGCCGGAACGCACATGCACATAGACCGGGGCTTTGAATCGCGCGGCTACCTTGAACATGGAAAGCAACTCCATCGCCGATGCGCCAGGAGTGTACATCACGCCCATGCCGACGCCCACCGCTCCTTGCTGCAAACCGCGCTCAATGGTGCGGGCCATTTCCGTGATGTCCTCACCCGCTGGCTTGGTGTGCGCGCCGCGATCGGCCGGAAGAAACGCGCCGCTGTCGCGGAATCGCGCCATGCGCACCGGCACATGCCCAACGGTCGCTCCGAAATTGACCAATGCTTTGCCCTCGCGCTCGCGATACCACGACTCCGGATCGGCCACGCCAATCTCACATTCCAGCGCCGAGGTCACTCCGTCCAGGGCCTTGACGCGATAGTTCTCCGCGTCCTGGCCGTGCGAATGCAGATCGATGAAACCCGGCGCTACCACAAGGCCCGTAGCGTCGATCACGCGCCGCCCGTTCAATGGGGTGGCTGATATTGCCGCGATCTTTCCGTTGCGAATGCCGACATTGCGCACGGCGTCGAGGCGCGACTCCGGATCGAGGACGCGGCCATTGCGAATGACGATGTCATATTGCTGTGCGTAGACACAGGATGCGGCAAGCAGAGCGAACGCGAAACGCATCTCTATTTCGCCTTCTCCAGAATCGCCACGTCCTTAAAGAAAATCTCCGTCGTGCGCTTGTTGTGAATCTGCAATGCGATGCGGCCTTCCTTCTTGCCCTGCGTATCATTGGGCAGATCGAGCGTCTTGATGCCGTTGAGATGGAACACCAGCCGGTCGCCGTGAAGGCTGGCGATCATCTCATTCCAATCGTTCACGCGCAGCGCGGCGTTGTCTTCCGGACCGGTCACCCAGCGCCGCCCGCCCACTTCAAACAACCCGCCCGTGCCTTTCTTTTCGTCGATCTCCACTTCGTAGCCGGCGAGCGTGGTCTTATCGGCACGCACGAAAATGCCGCTGTTCGATTCGCCTTTCCCAAGCATCCTGAACATCACGCGCAGCGTCACGTCGCGTACGTCGCGGTCCGCCATCATGGTTCCCGTCCGCGTCTCGCCATCGACGCTCACGGCATGGAACGCACCGTCCTCGATGGTCCACTTGCCGGGGCCTTTCTGCTCCCAACCGGACATTGTCTTTCCGTCGAACAGCGATTTCCAGGTGTGTCGCCCCTTGTCCTGAATGCGAATGTTGCGGAAGCGGACCTGCGCCGGCTTTTCGCCGGTGAATGCGTGCACTTGCAAGCCGATGAATCCGCTGAGATCGGCGGAATCGCGCACGTCGGCACATGCGACGCCGTTGATCCAAGTGCGAATATGATCGCCTTCCGCTTCAATGCGGTACTTGTTCCACTGATTGTCTTTGAATGCTTTGCCCGCCGCCGGATCGGGAGAGACGTTGTGCAGCCAGCCGCGCCGCGCCTCGTCGTAGATGCCCCCCGACGCGCCTCCCGTCTCCGTGGCGACTTCCACTTGATAGCCATACACGCGCCCTGCCGGATGTTTGCGCTCGACAATCTGCTTGCCGTTATTGGTGAGCACTTTCGAATCAGCGGCGTACCGGTGCGAGCGGATCTGCACGCCCGAGTTCAGCGCGACGTCGTTCTTGATCTCCAGTTCCAGCACGAAATCGCCGTACTCGCGGTCCGTGCAGAGGAAGCTATTAGGCGAGCCCGCAACTGTGGTGCCGAGGATGGTTCCGTTGTCCACCTTGTAGGTGGCGTTACCGTTGCACTGCGTCCAGCCTTTGAGCGTTTTGCCATCGAAGATGGGACGGAGCGCGTCCTGCGCGGGGGCGGCGAGGGAGAAAACAATGACGAAAGCGGTGAGCCGTAACATGGGATCAAGTATATCTGAAGTGATGCAGTGTTCCAGTACAGAACAATTCTGAAGAATAATAGTGGTAAGGCACAAATGAAAAACGACTTTCAATTGGAATCCGGCCTGTGGGCCGGCTACCTGCGTCATTGCGCGAAATCGGCCGCGGGCGGTGAGATCCGCGTTTATGACGGCTTCGAAGCGGCTTGGGCAAATACCCCCATGCCGTTTTTCAACGGAACCGTGCTGAATAGTTCCGTTAGCTCGGAAGCGGACCTTGCGAAAAGAATACAGGGCGCAATCCTCGATGCAGTTCCACGCGAATTGCCCTGGCTGTTTTTTCTGCAGTTGGATTTGCTGCCCAAAGAGTTGGAAGATCGCGCGGAGGAGTTGTTTGCGTCGAAAGGATTGGCGCGGATCGGCGGTCTGACGTCGATGTGGGCGGACGAAATTCTGCCGCCTGTCCGTCCTCTGCCGGAAGTTGCATTGGAACGGATCGCCGGGCGCGATGGCCGCATGGTCTGCTCAGATCTCAACTGCTTGAGCTATCACATGCCTCTGGAACTGGGCTGGCCGGCTGTGGACGCGGAGGCGATTTGCAAAAACCCGGATGTGGATTTCGGATACAACGCGGGCGCGAATGGACAAATGGTCAGCACTTCCACTACGAACGTGCTGGACGACCGGCTGTATGTTTCGATGGTGGCCACGCATCCCGATCACCGGCAAAAAGGATACGCCGAGGCGGTGATGCGCCATTCCCTGGAACAGGCGGCGGCCGTGCACGGCATGCTGAGAACCGTTTTGCATGCCAGCGAAATGGGCAGGCCGCTGTACGAACAGATGGGTTATCGCGCCGTGGGCGAGTGGGCCTATTTCGCTTCCAACGCGAACGAGTAGGCGATCAGCCCGAGTTCTCGCGGTTCGATGCTTCCCGCCGCGTGAAACTTGTCCAACGCAAACTCGATGGTGATTGCCTCATCGCGAAATACATTCGGCGCCAGGTCCATCCTCCATTTCGAGTCGCCGTTTTTGGAAAACGTTTCCGATCCAATGGCGGTTCCAGACACACGGACGGAGACTTTCATCGGCCCTAACTTTTCGATCATCCCTTCCGGCAGGAAGGAATGGACGGCCAGCGCCGCCCCCTTGTCGGCGGCATCTTTGGGCGCGCGCAGCGTAACGGCGAACGCGCCCTTGGTCCATCGCCATCCACTCTCCACCTGGTGAAATCCACGCACCAGTTGAATGACCGACGACTCATCGCCGGTAAGAATCACGGACGCAATCCGCAACTCTTCTCCGGAAGGCGCGGGCCTTACATATTGCGGCTTGTTGCAGGCGGCGGAACATAGGAGCAGCGCGAACGCGGTCAATCGCCGCATCGTTCCACTTCCACCAGGGTGCTGAAGAAGACCGGGCCGCCGCCGATGTCGGTGAGGCGATCCGAGGTCAGCACGTTGATCCCTTGCCGGTTCGCCATGCGCTTGGGCCAGCGTACCGAAGGCGCGCGAACCACGCCTGTCATCACATGCCCGTTTACATGCGCCTTGAGGATCACATTGCCGCGTCCGTTGAATACGCGCACGGCGTCGCCGTCGCAGATGCCGCGCCGCGCCGCATCGTCCGAATGCATCCACAACAGCGTTGTTTCCTCGTCTACGGCGTCGCGATGGCCGAACGTCGAGTTCATGCAATTGTCGTTTTTCGAACTCACCAGTTCCAGTGGATACTTCGCCAGAAGCTGTCCGTCGCCGAAGCGCGACTCCACCGGCGGCACATAGTCCAGATTCCGGGGAGAAAGATCGCACTTGCCGTCCGGCGTTCCAAAACCACCCTTCGCAAAAGGCTGGAACGGTTCCGGCAATCGCAAACGGACGGAGCGCTCGCGTTCCAATTCTTCAAGGGTGATGCCTTTGAGAAATGGATGACCGGAGGAAAGCAACCCGCGGATCATGTCGTCTTCGGATTCGCGGAAGCACGCGTCGTCGAAACCCATCCGCCCGGCGAGCAGCCGGAAGATCTCCAGGTTCGATTTGCATTCGCCGGGAGCCGGCAATGCGGGACGGGCAAGCTGCAGGTAGTAATGTCCGTAAGCAAGATACAAATCGGAATGCTCCAGGAACGTTGTAACCGGCAGCAGCACGTCGGCATAGTCGGCGGTATCGGTTTGGAATTGCTCCAGCACCGCGGTGAATAAACTCTCGCGTGACAGTCCCCGCGTCACGCTGCTGAGATTTGGCGCGATGGCCGCCGGGTTGGAATTGAAGACGACCAGAGCGTTCACCTGTGGATCGCGCACTTCGTTCAAAGCTCGGCCCAATTCCGTCATGTTGATCAGACGGGATTGGCGGCCGAGTGAGGAGCGTTTTTGCAGTTCCGGCATCTCCAGCGATTCGCGATTGAAATGGAAAGCTTGTGACGTGGAGAGCTGCAACCCTCCGCCGATATCTTTCCACGAGCCGGTAAGCACGGGCAGATAAGCGATGGCATGCACGGCACGGCCTCCACGGTCGCTGCGCTGCAATCCGTAGTTCATGCGTATGGCCGCGGGGCGGGTACTTGCGTACTCACGAGCTAACGAAACAATGTCTTCCGCCGCGATGCCGGTCAGTTCGGCGACGCGCGAGGGCGTGTACTCACGGACGTGTTTGCTGAGATCCTCCACGTTGTTCGTGTGAGCGGCAATGTAATCGCGATCCTGCAAATTCTCGCCGAGAATTACGTGCATCATTCCCAACGCCAGCGCCAGGTCCGTGCCGGGGTAGATGGGAAACCATTTGTCGGCCACCGCGCCGGTACGCGTTTTCACCGGATCGATGACGTACAGCTTGGCACCGTTGCGCCGGGCCTCCTGAATGAAAGGCCATAAGTGAACGTTGGTGCCGTGGATGTTGCCCGCCCACGCAAGAATCAGCTTGCTGTGGCGGAATTGCTCAGGCTCGGTGGAGTAACGCAAGCCAAGCGCTTCGTTCATCCCCGCCCCGCCCGCCGAGGAGCAAATGGTGCGGTCCAGTCGCGACGCCCCCAGGCGGTGGAAGAAGCGGCGATCCATTCCGGCGTTTTGCAGCAGACCCATGGTGCCTGCATAGCTGTAAGGAAGAATCGACTCGGGGCCCGACGCGCTTGCGACACGCTGCAAATTTGCGGCGATGGTGTCGAGAGCCTCGTCCCAACCGATACGTTCAAATCGGCCTTCTCCCTTTGCTCCGATTCGTTTTTGTGGATAGAGC
>JACPVQ010000123.1 GCA_016191645.1 Candidatus Solibacter usitatus | reverse complement strand
AACACAAAATTAAGCGAAAGAGACAAAAAATAGAGGAAATTGCAAAGATTTTCAAAAAATTCCCCACCATTAAGTTCTTCCATAAAATATAAAAAATAATTTAAATCTTCATAAGAGACTAAATATTGTTCAAAATAACTTACACTAACAATAAATTCAAAAATTGAGTTTATTGTCATTGGAAGTTTAAGTAAGAAATTACACAAGGCATTTAGAACAATCAACAAAGTTGATTTAAAAATAGCCTCTTGTTTTTCATCTTCAACTTTTTTATTGGTCACAACTTTCTGTGACAGTGGCGAAAGAGGTCTAACTCAAGATCCACTACCGTTTGCATTTCCTCAAAGGCTCGACGACCGGACGTTGAAAACAGGGCTGTTCTCGTGATTGGCGGGGGCGGCTACATTGGCTCGATCATCTGCCGCAGGCTGCTGCAATCCGGTCACCAGGTTCGTGTCCTTGAGAAGTTTCTGTATGGGGAAATCGCAACCCGGAGCCTCTTTAAAGACCCGCGTTTCGAGGTCGTTCGCGGCGATTGCAGGAGCCTCCAAACTGTCGTTGCCGCAATGCGTGGAGTTAGTTCCGTGATCCATCTTGCGGCCATTGTCGGCGATCCGGCTTGTGAGCAGGACCGGCACGCGGCACGGGAGATCAACTATTCGGCAACCCGTATGATTGCGGAGATTGCCGCCGGCTGTGGAGTGGAGCGGTTTCTGTTTGCATCGTCGTGTAGCGTATATGGCGAAGCAGGGTATGTTGTCGATGAAAAGTCGGCTGTAAACCCTTTGTCGCTTTACGCGCGGACCAAGCTCGAAGGCGAAGAAGCGCTGCTGCTGCAAGGGTCAAGCTCGTTCCATCCAACTGTTCTCAGACTGGCGACCGTTTTTGGGCACTCCTACCGGCCCCGGTTTGATTTAGCCGTGAATCTATTGACTGCACGGGCCTGCCAAGGCGGATCCATCACCATCTATAACGGTGAGCAGTGGCGTCCTTTTATTAATGTCACGGACGCCGCCGACGGTTTTATCATGGCTCTTCATGCTCCGGCAAAACTAGCCGGCGGCCAGATATTCAACCTGGGAGGATCCAACATGAATTTTACGTTGTCTCAAGTCGCTGACGTCATCCAACAGCTCGTCCCGGGAACCAGAGTGGAATATGTCGACAACCCGGATCGAAGAAACTACCGGGTTTCGTTTCGCAAGATCGAACGGGATCTGGGTTTCCACTGCGAAACGACCTTGGCAGACGGTGTTCAGGGCATCTGCGATGCAATTCATTCCGGCAGTGTGCGCGACTACAACCTGCCCATCTACCACAACCAGAGATTCCTGCTGGCGTCGGGCAGTCTGGCCGCCCAGAGAGAAGTGGATGCCAGAGTGATGGCGGCGTTCGCTTCGGCGGTCCGTTCCGCCGATCAACCTTTGAGCCGGGTGGTCAGCCATGCTCTCCGCTAACCTTGCGACGCTCTTCGCCGCACTCACCTTCGCGACCTTCACTCTCTGGTGTCCTATTACGATGCAGGTGTATGTGGCGGAGTTAGTCATTATCCTTACCGCCTTTGTAATGGTGGTTATCGGCCGACGACCTGAGAATCATTTTTTGGGTGGCCTCTCTTTAATAGCGGCACTTTGTGTGGCTCAGTTGATTTGTGGCGCAACAAGTGTTCCTTTGGAAACAGGGAAAGGCGTCATCTACTGGATTACCCTGTGTGGCATTTCCTATATCGCAACATTATCGGGTTCACAGGACGCCGTACTCAATTGGTTGGCAACCCTAGGATCGCTGATCGCAGGCTTGGCGTTGGCACAGTTCTTTACATCATCCGGTAAGATTTTCTGGATGTGGCCGGGCCCGGAGCCTTATGCTGTCGGGCCTTTCCTGAGCCGCAACAACCTGGCATCGTTCAGTTTGCTGATGATGCCAATCATCATTTGGAAAGCCTCTGCCGCGGTTGGCACGCCGGCGTGGGTTTGGTGGCTGGCGGCGGTCCTTTCTTTCGCCTCTATTGCCGCAACAGGTTCACGCGCCGGATCTGCATTGGCCGTGTGTGAACTACTGGTTCTCGGAACTCGCGCCAACAGACGGAGCCTCCTCGTTTCAGTGCCGCTTCTGGCAGTCGCGATCTTCGGCTGGGAACTGCTCGCAGCCAAGGCTTTCGGGCCGGCCCCATTTCCGTACCGTTTGGAGATGGCCGGTTCTGCTTTCGCCATGTTTCTGGCTGCACCCCTGATGGGTTTCGGAGCTGGTAGCTTCCCGCTCGTCTACCCTGGCTTTGCCAGCTTCGACAGCGGTCACTTCGTCAATCATGCCCACAACGACTATTTGGAGTTCGCCGCGGGAGGTGGACTCCTGTTTCTCGCGGTCTTCGCCGCACTTGCAGTCTATTTGTCTATCAAGTGCATGCCTATCCGTTGGGCAATAGGCGTACCTGCCGTATTGCTGCACGCACTTGTTGATTATCCTCTGCAAAGGCTTGGGATCATGGGTTGGGTGATATTCGTCGGGGCTTTGGCTGTAGCCGCCGACAAGAGAATGGCGTCCCCAGCGGGATTCGAACCCGCGTTACCGCCGTGAAAGGGCGATGTCCTAGGCCGGGCTAGACGATAGGGACTAGAGGTGAAAGTACCTTACAGGGTCTTCAGATAGGCCAAAACGTGAGCCTTTTCCTCTTCGCTGAGGATGCTCTCGTACGCTGGCATGCCGTTTCCGCCCGCATTCAGAACGGCCTTCACATTCGCGTCGTTGACGGGCTTACCGTTAGTCAGTTTCCCTTTTTTGTAAAGGCCTTTGAGCCCGGGACCCATCTTCTTTTCCGTGCTATCGGCGTTGTGACAGACACCACACTGTTCAAACAACTCCTTGCCCTTGGCGGCGTCCGCCTTTTGGAACCCGGACAATAGATTGGCGGTGAGCACAGCCACAACGCCAGCAGGGATCACTTTCTTCAACATGCTAACAATCACGTTCCTTTTTGTAGGGGTAGCCGATTCCAGTCGTCTCCTTTATTCTACACCAGAGGATTGAAAACCTGCTAGTAACCCTTCTGTTTGTCCACCACATTGATGAGCGGCTTCCCGTCAACGAATCGTTGGATATTCGCCTTCACGGTATCGTTCATGCGCGCATTGTCCTTGTCGGAGCGTCCCGCAATATGCGGAGTAATGATGGCGTTATCGAACTTCCATAAAGAGTGGCCCTCCGGCAATGGCTCGGGATCGGTGACGTCCACCCCGGCGCCGGCAAGCCGTTTCGAATCCAAAGCCTTGACCAGAGCCGGCAAGTCGTAGATGCCTCCACGGCTGACGGCGATAAAAAAGGAATCCTTCTTCATGAGGTCGAATTGCTTGGGACCCATCATCTTATGGCTAAGCTGAGTGTGCGGCGCGGAAATAAACACCACGTCGGCCAACGGGATCACCTCGTCCAACTGATCCGGCTTCACGTAGCGGCTGACGAAAGGATTGTAAGGCATGTCTTCGGGATCCACGCCGATGACTCTCATTCCATGTGCCCACGCGCGAATCGCAATGTTGAATCCAATCCCACCCACGCCAATCACTACGGCGGTCCGCCCGTTCAATTCCAAAAGGTTGTCGCGCCGGGCAGTCCACTTTCCGCCTTTCCTCATCTCGATGAAATTCGGAATATTGCGCGTCAACGAAAGCAGCATCGCCATGGCGTGGTCGGCGATTTCCGGTCCTTGCACCACCTGGTTGTTAGTCAATACAATTTGGGAATCCCGCAGATCGCTTCCTCCGGAAAGATGCAGTACCCGCTCCACACCGGCGCTGCGCAGTTGCACCCAGCGCAGTTTTTTTCCGGCACGAACCATCTGCGGTGTAATCTCACCGATGAAGGCGTCGGCATCCGCCAATTCCTTCATGACGTTTTCCTTCGTTACGGAGACAATCCGGGCCTTGCCGGTTACAGCCTGATAGTCCTTGACATCGGCGGGAGACATATTCCAGCCAAGAATCTTGACCTGAGCCGAAAGCGCCGCCGTGGCCAGCGCGAAAAGAATCAGAGTGCGAAGCATGGTTTTTCCTTTCAAGAGATAAAAGATTGTATCAGGTTAGAATGGTCTCTTCCCATGAGCAATTATTCCTCCGCAAAAAACGAATGCGCCGGCCGGCTGCGCAGCCGCTGCTGGTTCGACAATCCCTGCAACCCGGGGATGACTTCCATTTACATCGAGCGCTTCCCCAACTACGGGCTGACGCGCGAGGAGATGCAGGGCGGCAAGCCCATTATCGGCATCGCTCAAACCGGAAGCGACATCTCCGCCTGCAATCGGCACCACCTGCAATTGGAGTCGCGCATTCGCGATGGGATTCGCGATGCCGGAGGTATTCCGTTCGTATTCCCCGTGCATCCCATTCAGGAGAGTTGCCGCCGCCCAACGGCCGCCATCGATCGCAACCTCGCCTACATGGGCCTTGTGGAAATCCTGCATGGCAACCCTTTGGATGGCGTCGTCCTCACCACCGGCTGTGACAAAACGACTCCCGCATGCCTCATGGCCGCCGCTACTACAAACATCCCGTCGATTGTACTATCAGGCGGTCCAATGCTGAACAGCTATTTCAAGGGGCAGCTGGCCGGTTCCGGAATGGCCGTGTGGGAAGCACGCCGTCTTCACGCGGCAGGCGAGATTTCGTTGCAGGAATTCTTTGAAATGGTCGCGTCGAGCGTGCCCAGCCCGGGTCACTGCAACACGATGGGCACTGCGCTCACGATGAATTCGCTGGCGGAGGCGCTTGGCATGTCCTTGCCGGGATGCGCCTCCATTCCGGCGCCATACCGCGAGCGCACACAGATGGCTTACCTCACCGGCCGACGCATTGTCGAAATGGTTCTCGAGGATCTTACGCCTTCGAAAATTCTGACCCGCGAAGCATTCGAGAATGTGATCGTCGTCAATTCGGCCATCGGCGGATCGACGAACGCGCCCACGCACATCATCGCCATTGCCCGTCATATCGGCGTCGACCTGGACATCAAGGACTGGGAAACCGTTGGTCACGACATCCCCTTGCTGGTGAACTGCCAGCCGGCAGGCGAGTATTTGGGCGAGACGTTCCATTTGGCGGGCGGGGTTCCCGCCGTCATCGGCGAGTTGATCGCGGCCGGAAAAATCCATACCTCGGCGCTCGCCGTCAACGGTAAGACCATGGGGGAAAACTACACGCATACACGCAGCCAGGATGAAAAAGTGGTCCGGACCTACGACAAGCCGCTCATGGAAGAAGCCGGTTTCCTCGTCGTCAGCGGCAATCTGTTCGATTCCGCATTGGTGAAAACATCGGTGATCGGTACGGAATTCCGCAAGCGGTTTCTGGCGACGCCGGGCAGCGAAAACACCTTCACGGGCCGGGCCATTGTTTTCGAAGGGCCCGAAGATTACCACGAACGCGTCAATGATTCCGCCTTGGAAATCGACGAAACCTGTATCCTGGTCATCCGGGGCGTCGGACCCGTGGGCTATCCCGGTGCGGCCGAAGTGGTCAACATGCTCCCCCCCGACGCGCTCGTCAAGCAGGGGGTCAATCAGTTGCCCTGCATTGGAGATGGCCGGCAAAGCGGCACCTCGGCGAGTCCTTCCATCCTGAATGCATCGCCGGAGTCAGGCGTCGGAGGTAATCTGGCCATCCTTCAAACAGGCGACAGGATTCATGTGGACCTCAATACACGGCGCGTCGATATTCTGATCAGCGACGAGGAGATCGCGCGCCGCCGTTCCAAAATGATAATCGACATCCCTGCCAGCCAGACACCTTGGCAGGAAATGTTCCGCGCGCACGTTAGCCAGCAATCGACCGGAGCAGTGCTTGAGTTCGCCGTCAAGTATCGGGAGGTGGCCAAGGAAATCCCAAGGCACAGCCATTAGTCATCCACTTTACATTACAAAGTACTTGACCCCGTTTACAATGGCTCTATGTCGCCGCTGCCCCCAAAACCCGTTTCTATTCAGCAGCACGCCATTGAGAACCTCCGTTTCATCAGGGAAACGATGGAGCGAGCCAGCAGCTTCACGGCAGTCCCGGGCTGGGGTGGTGCGATTATGGGCGGCACCGCCATCTGCGCGGCCATCATCGCAGCATTTCAGACGGATCAACGCCAGTGGCTGTCCGTCTGGCTCAGCGAAGCACTCCTGGCAATCGCGATCGGCCTTTACGCCATGCACCGGAAAGCGGTGGCGGCCGGTTCCAGCGTCATGGATCCTCCCGCTCGCAAATTCGCGCTCAGTTTTGTGCCGCCGCTGTTCGCCGGCGCCGTGCTGACCGCGGCACTTTTTCCAACCGGTCATTCCGATCTATTGCCCGGTATTTGGCTTCTGCTTTATGGCACAGGCGTAATGACGGGCGGGGCCTTCTCAGCACGGATTGTTCCCGCGATGGGGGCATTCTTCATCGGGCTGGGAGGAGTAAGCCTGTTCGCGCCTCCTTCGTGGGGAAACTGGTTTCTGTTGGTCGGCTTCGGAATTGTCCACATGATCTTCGGCGTTGTCATCGCAAGGAGGTACGGTGGCTAGATCCGGGGCAAACCAACACCAACTCAATCCCACGCCGCTGACCGGCGGACGTGCGAAAGATCTGGATCGGATCATTCACGAACGCATCCGCCTGGCGATTGTGAGCGCGCTGGCGGCGAATGATTCGCTCACTTTTACCGATCTGAAAAAACTCCTCGACACAACCGACGGCAACCTGAGCATACATTCCCGCAAGCTCGAAGATGCCGGCTATATCGAATGCGAAAAAAGCTTCCAGGGCAGAATCCCGAAAACTCAATTTCGCATTACTGAGGATGGCCGCAAAGCGCTTCAACAATACCTCAGTCATATGGAAGCGCTCATTCGAGCGATGAAAGACCCTAGCGCCAAATCATGAACGTAAGCACTTTTCCAAATAATCGACCCGCGCCCGGACATCTCGCCATCATTATGGACGGCAACGGCCGTTGGGCCAACCAGCGCGGGCTTCCGCGGACCGAGGGGCACCGCCAGGGCGCGAAGGCCTTGCGGCGCGCGGTGGAAGCCGCCTGCCGCTTCGGCATTCGGACTCTCACCGTCTATGCCTTCTCATCGGACAACTGGAAACGTCCGAAGACGGAAGTACAGGCTTTGATGCTGCTGTTTCGCAAATTCCTCATGTCGGAAGTTGCCGGATGTGTGCGCGAGGGAATTCGTCTCAGCGTCATCGGCCGCAGAGACCGGCTTTCGGAGCACTTGATCCCACTGATCGAAGACGCCGAACGGGAAACCGCTCGCGGCGAGAGATTACACTTGCGCCTGGCCGTCGATTATTCTTCCCGCGAAGCCATCGTCCGCGCCGCCGCAACAGCCCGGACGCATGAGGAGTTTTCGGCCGCGCTTGGTCCCGACGTGGATCTGCTCATCCGCACGGCAGGCGAACAACGCATCAGCGACTACCTGCTGTGGGAATGCGCCTACGCGGAGATGGTCTTCCTGCCCGAGTACTGGCCCGATTTCGATGAGAAGCTGATGGCCAGCGCCATTAATACGTTCGCAGCCCGGGAGCGGAGGTTCGGCGGCCTGGTGCAACCTATGAGCCGCGCGTCTTCCTAACTACCCGTATCGGCGTAGAATCACAGTATGCCGCGCCGCATACTGTTCGCAACCGCTCCCTTTCTGGTGTTGGCGGGTGCGTTCGCACCAAGCGATTCCATCCGCGACCTGGAGAAAGCATTTCGTACTCCGCCCGATGACACCCGCATCATGATGCGCTGGTGGTGGTTCGGACCAGCGGTAGAACCTGTCGAGCTGGAACGCGAGATGAAGCTGATGAAGGAGGGCGGCATCGGCGGCTTCGAAGTTCAGCCTGTCTATCCGCTGGTCTTGGACGATGAGATCCCCGGCGTCCGAAGCAAGAAATACCTCTCGCCGGAATTCCTGGACGCTCTCAAATTCACATCCGCGAAAAGCCGCGAATTGGGCCTGCGTATGGACCTTACTCTCGGCAGCGGGTGGCCTTATGGCGGTCCCAACACTCCCATTACGGAAGCCGCTCCGCGTTTGAAGATGCAACGCACGGCGGTAGCTGCCGGTGCAAGAGAGGTTGCCGCACCGAAAGAAGCCGAGGGAGAAAAGTTTCTCGCGGCGTTCCTGTTGAGCGGAGCCGAACCGGCATCCGCCGTGGAACTGCCTGCGCCGAAAGAAGGCAGGATTGCTCTGCCCGCGACACGCGAAGGTTCGCAGAGTGTTCTCTTCTTTATGGAAGGCCGCACGCGGCAAGCCGTGAAGCGGGCGGGGGTGGGGGGCGAAGGCTGGGTGCACGATCATTACAACCGTGCCGCGCTCGACAATCATCTGCGCAACGTTGCGGAGCCGCTGCTGCGCACGCTGGCTGGCACTCCGCCGTACGCTTTGTTCTGCGACAGCCTGGAGGTCTTCGGCTCCGACTGGACAGGCGATCTTCTCGACGAATTCCGCCGCCGCCGCGGATACGATTTGAAGCCCTTCCTCCCCGCGCTTGCGATCAATCTGGGGCATAAGACCGGCGCGATTCGCAACGATTGGGCGATGACGCTTTCCGAGCTTGCCGAAGAGCGCTTCCTCAAACCCTTGCAACAGTGGGCTCATCAACATGGAACGAAACTCCGTGCGCAAACCTACGGAACGCCGCCCGTCACATTTTCCAGCCAAGCCTACGTCGATCTTCCCGAAGGCGAAGAGCCGCATTGGAAGCAGTTCACTCCAACACGATGGGCATCTTCGGCCAATCATCTGTTTGGCCGCCCCGTCACCTCATCCGAAACTTGGACGTGGCTTCACTCGCCGTCTTTCCGCGCCACTCCGTTGGACATGAAGGTTGAGGCCGACCGGCATTTCCTCATCGGCGTCAATCAGTTGATAGGGCACGGTTGGCCCTATTCGCCTCCCGAAGCGGGGGAGCCGGGCTGGCGGTTTTATGCCTCAGGGGTTTTCAACCATCACAATCCGTGGTGGATGGTGATGCCGGAAGTGACTTCGTACTTGCAGCGCGTCAGCTTTCTCATGCGCGAAGGAAAACCTGCAAACGACGTAGCCCTCTACATCCCAACAGCGGATATCCGCGCAGGTTTCACTTTAGGCCGAGCGACCATCGACCGCGGCATCAACGCCCAAATCGGCGCGACTCTGATTCCGCGAATTCTGGAATCCGGCTACCAGTACGATCTCTTCGACGATGGCACCAGCGAACGTGCCGCCAGGTACCCGATCCTGGTTTTGCCAGGGGTGGAGCGGATTCCCCTAGCCACCTACCGGCGTCTGGAATCTTACGTGCGCCAAGGTGGAATCCTAGTTGCCACCAAGCGCGCACCCTCTCTTGCTCCAGGCTTGCGGAACGCGGAAGCCGAGACCGCCGCGATTCAGGAAATCTCCAGGAAGCTGTTCGAAGGAGCCTCACCGCCGGCACATCTCTTGAAAGAAGAAGCGGGGCTGCGGGATACTCTTCGCCGTCTGCGCACGCCTGACGTGGAATTTCCACAGTCCGCGGCGAATATCGGTTTCCTGCATCGCTCAACGCCCGCGGCGGAAATTTACTTCGTGGCAAACACAGGCAACCAAACACACGTTATCGAGCCCGCATTTCGAATCGCAGGCATGCAGCCGGAATGGTGGAATCCATTCACCGGAGAAGTGAGCGGCATGAAGATTGTTGGAAAGAGCGATCGCACCACAACTGTCAGAATGACCCTTGCTCCCTACGAATCGCGCATCATTGCTTTCACACGCAGATCCATTGGTGTAGGGAACACCACTGGCCCGCCGCCGCCTCAGCCGGTACTGTTGAATACCGGCTGGAAGGTGACCTTTGCAAACGGCCACATGACAACGGCGGATGTGCCGCGCTCATGGACGGAAGACCCCGCGACGCGTTTTTATTCCGGAACCGCGGCCTATGAGCGAACAGCGGTCATTCCGCCGGCGCTTGCACGGGCGGCAAAGGTGGAGTTGCAGTTCGGTGAAGGCACTCCTCTCTCGGGCACGCAGCCGGAATCGAAGCCCGGGATGAAAGCGTGGATCGAGTCGCCCGTTCGCGAAGCCGCCACAGTTTACGTCAACAACAAAAGAGCAGGAGTCGTTTGGCAGCCGCCCTATTCCGTGGATGTGACGCGAACCATCAAGGCCGGTGAGAACAACATCCGCATCATCGTGGCCAATACCGCGATCAATCTGCTTGCCAAAGGGCCCCAGCCGGATTACACGGCGCTGAAGGCAAAATATGGCGATCGTTTCCAACCGCAGGACATGAACAACTTGCAGCCGGTTCCGTCCGGCATTCTGAGCGCGGTTCGCATTGCTGCGGCGGAAAGAAGAGAATAATGCGATCCATTCTCCTACTACTGGCTTCCTTTCCAGCGTGGAGCGCCGCGCCGCAAACCGTCATTGTCGACGCGGAAGATTTCTATCATGCGATGCCGCGCGGAGATTTAATGGGCGATGCGCTTTCCTTGCGTGTGCCGTGGCTACATCGCAATACGGCAGTTGTGTTGCGTTCGAAAGCCGACGCCGTGGCGAAGATCCATGTGCCCGCGACCGGTGAGTACCATTTGTTCGTGCGCAGTCAGGGCGCGGCGGATGGGTCGTCCTTTCGGATTGTAGTCGGCGGCAAGTCCGACGCGGGAACTTACGGCGATGGCGCGATGCAGTGGAAACGCGGTGCTTCCTACAAACTTGCCGCCGGGGCCTTGGAAGTGAAGCTCACCGGCATTACACCCGCGCCCGCGCTCGACGCGATCGTGCTCACGCAGAACACCGACTTTCGCGAAGAAGATTTGAAATCCTACGAACTTCCCGAAGACGTCGCACTGCTGAAAGAATACCGGACGCCTCGTCCCGCGGCCGTCAAGTTTGGCGACGTCAACGGGGATGGCAAGACGGATCTGTTCGTCATTGAACCGAACTGGAGCGCGCATGTCTTCGACAACGGCGGCAAGGAGTTGTGGAGTTATACCGCGCCCGTCGAGGAAACACGCCTGCGCGCCGAATTCGAACCGCCGGGAATTGTTTGGGATTTCGATCAAGACGGCAAAGCGGAAGTAGCGCACTGGCGATTGATTGACAACAGGGAATGGCTGGTCATTGCCGATGGACAAACGGGCGTCATCAAGCATCGCGTCGAGTGGCCAACCATTCCCCGCCCGCACGTCTACAACAACTTCCGGCTCGCCGTTGGCCGCATGCAGAAGGGCTACCCCAGCAACCTCATCGTGTTCACCGATTCGGGCGGAACCATCTCCATGACCGCTTATACGAAAGAGCTGAAGCAGCTTTGGCAGCACGTGGAGCACAAGAAGAAAGATCACCTTGGCCACTACATTTATCCGGTCGATTTGGATGGAGACGGCATCGACGAAGTGGTAGTGAGCCATCTTGCGCTAAACGCGAAGGGCGAGACTCTGTGGAATCGCTTCGACGTGTTCGCCGACAATCACGACCATGCGGACAATATGCAGTTTACGGATCTTGACGGGGACGGGAAGTTGGAAATATTGGCGGGAGTCAGTGATATCGGCGTCGTTGTCTCGAGAGCCCTGACCGGCGAGATCCTCTGGCACAACATGGCGGCGCATTCGCAGCAGATCAACTTCACGCGGATTCTGAGCGGAAAACCTGGCCCGCAAGTGGCGGTGAACGGGCGCATCTACGGGGATCGGCGGCGCGGCGAACCGGGGTTGGCCGCGCAGGTGCACTGGTTCGATCCGGGCGGCAATCTCTTATCCATTTGGCCCGCCAGCCCGCTCAACGGCAATCCGGATTTCGTCAAAGGCGATTGGCGCGGCGACGGCACGGAAGCGCTTTTTTGGTTCAAGTTTCGCTTGGGAAGCGATGGGCGCGGCACTGTCTATTTCCAAGAGCCCGTCTATCACATGTTCGACTTCATGGGACGCGGCGCGGAAGAGGTGATCGCCACGCAAGGCGGTGTCATTCGCGTTTATGGGGCGAAAAGCGTGAAGGAAAAAGCGCTTGTTCGGGATGCGGAGTATAAGCGCCTACGCATGGCGAATCACACGCACTATTGATTCCGCCTAAGTGCGGCCGCGTGTCTTGGCGTTCGCCAGGCGCGGAGTCTCGATGCTTATCGCGGCGCCGAGCGCCTGATTCAAGTTGATCAAGGAAGTGTCCATCAACTCGGCCATGGCATGCAGAGGCAATCCTTCGGCGTCCTTGTAGAACACCATGCGCTTGTCCGACGAATCGTAATCGATGCGCAGCCAATCGCCGCGCCGAACCTGATCCGTTGCCAGAAGATTGGACATGGGTTGCACGATGGTCCGCTCAATGGCGCGCTTGAGATGGCGAGCGCCGTACTTGGTGTCCGTGCCGTCGCGCAGCAGTTCTTCTTTCGCGCCTTCCGTGGCCGTAAAAACGAACGGCTTGTCACCGGAGTTTTGCAGAACACGCCGCTGCACCATGGTCAATTCGATATCTAGAATGCGGCGCAGTTCCGATTCCCCAAGCGGCTTGAACACGACAATCTTGTCCAGCCGGTTCATGAACTCCGGTGTAAATTTCTTGCGGGCAGCTTCCATGCCGGCCCTCGAAATCTTATCCTGCATTTTGTCGTCCAGCGACACGGGCTTCGCCGAATCCGCGCGGTTCAGCGCATTAAAGCCAAGCCTGGGAGAGAGCAGCGTGCTCATCTCGGACGCACCCAGGTTGCTGGTCATGAAGATCATCGCCTTGGAGAAATCGACGCGGCGGTTGTCTCCCAAAGTGAGCGTAGCCTTGTCCAATATCCCCAACAGTAGATTCCACAGCGCGTCGCTGGCTTTCTCGATTTCATCGAACAGCACGAAGCTGATCTTGCAGGCATCGGTGTGATAACTGCCCAGAACTTCCTGGCTCAGCAAAGGATGTGTTTCGCGATGCCCCAGATATCCGGGAGGCGATCCGATCAATTTGGCGATTTCATGGCTGTGCTGGAATTCGGCGCAATCGATCTTGATCACGCCGCGTGGATTGCCCAACAGACAATCGGCGGTGGCTTCCACAATGCGGGTCTTCCCAGTGCCGGTGGGACCGAGGAAAAGGAAATTGCCGATGGGCCTGCCCGGCGCCGTCATGCCGGTCAAGTGCAGTTGATAGATGTTCACCACTTGCTCGACTGCCTCGGCCTGCCCCACGATCAACTGCCGCAGACGGCGGTCGAGTGTATCCGCTTCCCTCCCAGTACGGGTGGCATCCAGCGGTATCCCTAACCTCACCATATATCCCTCTTCTCTTGCCGCGGGCTTTCCCGAACCCGTGGCTCCCTTCGATCTCCGCCAGTTGCTTCCGACGTAATCCTGTAGCAACCGGACTTCCAATCCTTACGTATCCTCATCACTTCATTGGCTTCGACGGGCGCATTTCCACTTGGCTCACCATAGTTCGTTCCGGCATGGTGAGAACCATTCGCACCACTGCCGCCACATCTTCCGGCTGTACCTTCCAGTCCGCCAACCCGCCGCCAAACTCAGTGGAGACGCTTCCCGGCATCACGGAACAAACGCGGATATTTTCGCGCCGGTGATCCAGCATCATGGCTTCTGCAAAACCGTTCAGCCCGAACTTGCTGGCGTTGTAGGCCGCCCCTCCCGCGAAGGTGTTTTTCGCCGCCAGACTGGAAATGTTCACCACGAACCCGCTGCCATTTCTCCGAAACCGTTCCAGCGCCAAGCGGCTGAAATGAAACACACCCGTTAGATTGGTGGCAATCACCCGCTCCCAATCCTCCGGCGTCATCTCTGCTACCGGGCGAAAAATGCCGATTCCGGCGTTGTTAACCAAAATGTCTAAGCTGGTTAAGCTATCGTCTGAATACCGGAAAAATCTTATGATGTCCTCCGCACGAGTCACGTCGCAGGCCTGTCCGAACACCTTTGCGTCACTCCCTTGCTCCTTTCGTAGCTGTTCCAAAGCCTGATCCACGCCACTCTGCGTCCGGCCGCAGAAGACAACTTGCGCACCTTCCTCCAGCAACATGGAGACAATGGACCGGCCAATGCCCTTTGTTCCTCCAGTGACGATCGCCTTCTTACCGCGAATTCCGGCCTCTATACTTCCCATCGGTTAGAATCTCCTTTCCTTCTGATACTATCTGAGCAACATTGCAATCATTGCAGTTTTTGCAACTTCTTACCCCCGGCATTACTCCCTTGGTTACAATGAGATAAGCACGTAGCGGCGCAATGCACGAATCCAGCGTATTTTGGCTGCGGGTGGCCGCGGTGTTGTATTCTCTCGGCCTCTTGCACTCCTTGTATTCCTTGTTTGCCAGGCGGGCGCATTTGCTGCGTCCGGCCCTCACGGCATTTGTGGCGGCTGTCACGCTGCATCTGGTTTCCCTTGTCGAGTTGACGCAGGCCGAGGGTCACCCCCCCATCGCCAACTTCTACCAGACCATCTCTCTTTGTGCGTTCCTGTTCGCATTGGTTTTCTTGTATGTCTGGTGGCGATATCAATTCGTTCCGCTGAGCGTCTTCCTGTTTCCCATCATTTTCGTAATGACGCTTGTAGGGGCGATGGAGATGCCTGTGGCGGGTTGGTCGACACCGAGACTGCGCGAAGGCTGGCTGCTGACCCATATTCTGAGCGTCCTTTCCGGATACGCGGCGTTGCTGTTGACGGCGGGCGCGTCGTTCTTCTATCTCATTCGCGAACGGCAGCTCAAACGCAAAAGCCCGGTGGCGCTGATGGACCGGCTGCCGCCGCTGGGGACTCTCGATTCGCTGATTACGCGCTCCCTTTCGTTCGCCTTCGTGCTGCTCACGCTGGGAATGATCACCGGACTCACGTGGGCCTTTATCGAATCCGGGACGCGCTGGGTGGGCGATGCGCGCATACACGTCGCCATGATTACCTGGGCGCTATGTCTGGGAGGCGTTTTTCTGCGCAATATGGCGGGATGGCGCGGGCGCAGAGCGGCGATGCTCTCGCTCGCTCTGGTCGGCTGTGCCGCTGTTACGTGGGCCGCTCATGTGGGTTTGCGCTCGGTGTTGTTGCAAAAATGAAACTGCATATTACAGGCATCAATCACCGCACCGCGCCTGTCGAGGTGCGCGAGAAGCTGGCCTATCCGTCCGGCCAGTTGGATGCCGCCGTGCAGCATTTGATTGCCCAGGAAGGGGTCAACGAAGGTCTCATTCTTTCTACGTGCAACCGCGTGGAAGTTGTGGTTTCGGGCGACGCCGCCGATGCGCGCGCGCTGGTGGAGCAGTTCCTGGAAAGCACCCGCCAGATGCCGCACGAGCAACTTGCGCCGCACCTCTATCATCTGGAAGGCCGCGAAGCCATCCGGCATCTGTTCCGCGTCGCCGCCAGCCTCGACTCGATGGTGCTGGGTGAACCACAGATTCTTGGGCAGTTGAAGGACGCCTATTCTTCCGCGAAATCCATCGGCGCCGTGAATGGCTTTCTGGACGGGCTTCTCTCGCGAGCATTTTCCGTTGCTAAACGTGTGCGAACGGAAACGCAGATTGGCCAGAGCGCGGTGAGTGTATCCTATGCCGCGGTGGAACTGGCGCGCGAGATTTTCGGTTCGCTCTCCGGCCGGTCCGTTTTGCTTGCCGGCGCGGGCAAGATGTCTGAACTCGCCGCCCGCCACTTGCATCGTGCCGGAGCGACACGGATCCTGGTCACCAATCGGACATTGGAGCGCGCCACGGAGATGGCAAAATTGTTCGACGGGACCGTGGTTCCCTATGACATGTTCCTCCAGTCTCTTGCGGGCGTGGACATCGTGATTACTTCTTCCGCCGCGCCGCATCATATTCTGACTCGGGAACAGATGCGTTCTGTCCTTCAGCAGCGCCGCAACCGCCCCATCTTCCTCATCGACATCGCCGTGCCGCGCAATATCGAGCCGTCGGTGAATGAACTCGATAACGTATTTCTCTATGACATTGACGATATGGGAAAGGTGATCGAAGGCAATCGCCAGGCAAGACAAGAGGAGGCGCGCGAAGCCGAGCGCATCATCGAGGAGGAAGTCGACAAGATGCTGGCCCGTCTGCGGGAGCGGGAACTGGCCCCGGCCATTGTCAGCCTGCAGGATCAACTGGAGCAGATTCGATGCATCGAGATGGAGCGCGTCCGCGGAAAGCTGGGAGCGTTGACGCCGCAACAAACGGAAGCGATTGAGGCGTTGACGAAAGGGATTGTGGCGAAGGTGGCACACGGCCCGATTGCGGAAATGCGCCGTCATGCCAACAGCGGCGAATCCTCGCACATGATCGATCTGGTGCGCCGCCTGTTTCGTCTGCCTGGGCGAGATTCATGAGTTCCACGCTGATAGTAGGCTCCCGCGGATCACAACTCGCTTTGTGGCAGGCGCGTTGGGTTCAGGGGCAGCTCGCCTCGATGGGCATCGAATCGCGCATCGAGATCATCCACACCACGGGCGATAAGATTACCGATGTACCGCTTTCGAAAGTAGGAACAAAGGGCCTCTTTACCAAGGAGATCGAGGAGGCGCTGCTTTCCAAACAAATCGACCTTGCCGTGCATTCGTTGAAGGACATGCCAACCGGGCTTCCCGCGGGATTGGTTCTGGCGGCGATTCCCGAACGCGAAGATCCTCGCGACGCGCTGATTGGCCGAACGCTGGCGGCGCTGCAGAACGGGGCGAGAGTGGGCACCAGCTCCCTGCGGCGATCCGCGCAATTGAAAGCAATCCGTCCCGATTTGGAAGTAGTCAGCGTGCGCGGGAATCTCGATACTCGTTTGCGAAAACTGGACGACGGCCAGTACGATGCCATTCTGCTGGCCGCCGCCGGATTGCGTAGGTTAGGGTGGCAGAACCGGATTGCGGAACTGCTTGCGCCGGAAACGATGTGTCCGGCGGTTGGACAAGGCGCGCTGGCGGTGGAAACCCGCGACGATGGCGGCCCCGGTTTCGCGGCGGCATGCAAGCTGGACGATGCGATGACTCGTGCTGCCGTTACGGCGGAGCGTGCGGTGCTTGCTGCAATGGGAGGCGGATGCCAGGTGCCGCTGGGCGCGCACGCGTTGATCGTTGGATCTTCGCTGCATCTGAGGGCTGCCGTAGCCGCGCCGGATGGCTCACTGCTAGTGAAACGCGAGTCGCAGGGACCAGTTGCGTCCGCGGAACAGTTGGGCCGCTTGTTAGCCGATGAGTTGCTGGCGTCCGGAGCCAGGGCAATTCTCGATCAGGTCAGCCAGCTATGAAGACGGTCTATCTGGTGGGAGCCGGGCCCGGGGACCCTGGCCTTCTGACTCTGAAAGGACGCTCCGCTTTGGAACAGGCCGATTGCGTCCTCTACGACAACCTGGCTAATGCAGCCCTTCTGGAATATGCGCCTCGCGCGGCGGAACGAATCTACGTCGGCAAAAAAAAGTCGAGTCACGCTCTGACGCAAGAAGAGATTTGCGATCTGCTGCTGAGCAAGGCGCGCGCAGGCAAATCCGTGGTGCGGCTGAAGGGTGGAGATCCGTATATCTTCGGGCGCGGCGGCGAGGAAGCGGAAGTGCTGGCGGATGCCGGAATTCCTTTCGAGGTTGTTCCCGGCGTGACGACTCCCCTGGGAATCGCCGCCTATTGCGGCGTTCCTCTCACGCATCGCGAACATACGTCGGCGGTCACATTCGTCACCGGGCACAGCGTGGAAGCCATCGACTGGGGAAAAATCGGGCACGCCGAAACGCTGGTGCTGTTCATGGGATTGACGCACGTGCGCGAAATTGCGTCGGCGTTGATCGCCAACGGAAAGGATCCGCAAACGCCCGCCATTGCCGTGCGCTGGGCGACGCGGCCCGATCAGCAAACGGTTGCCGGAACTCTTTCCGACATCGAGGACCTCGCCGGGCAGGCTCATTTACGGCCTCCGGTTTCCATTGTTATTGGCGATGTCGTGTCCATGCGCGAAAAGCTGAACTGGTTCGAACGCCTGCCGCTATTCGGCCAGCGCATCTTAGTCACGCGCGCCGGAGAACAGGCGGGCGAGTTCAGCGCGAGACTCAGAGCGCTTGGCGCGGAGCCCGTGGCGCTTCCTGTCATTGCCACGGTTGCCGCGGAAGATCCCGCGCCGTTAGATGAGGCGATCGCGCGCCTTGCTTCCTACGACTGGCTGATCTTCACATCCGTGAATGGCGTGCGCTTTTTTCTGGAGCGTCTGACGGCTTCGGCGTTCGACCTGCGGCAACTGCGCGGACGCATTTGCGCCATAGGACCGGCGACGCGCCAGGCATTGGAGGCATTGCATCTGAAAGTTGACTTGATGCCGGCGGAGTACGTTGCAGAGAGTTTGGTGGAAGCGTTTGCTCCATTTGATTTACAAGGGCGAAGCATTCTACTTCCACGGGCAGCAGTGGCGCGAGACGTTGTTCCGCGTGAACTCGCCGCCCGCGGCGCGCGTGTCGATGTCGTGGAAGCCTATCGAACCATTGTTCCGGGAGAGAGCCGGAGCCTGGTAGCGGACGTGTTTTCGCGGCCTCCGCATTGGGTAACATTCACGAGTTCCTCCACCGTCAAGAACTTCCTCTCCCTGGCAGGCGCGGAATCGCTGCGAGGCGTGAAGATTGCTTCCATCGGCCCGGTGACATCGGATACGGCGCGCAGGCATGGATTGGAAGTCACCGTCGAAGCCAAGGAACACACCACGGCCGGATTGCTTGCCGCCATTCTCTCAGTGCGATAGACTGAACTGCCATGAGAATCCTCGCCTTCTTTCTGAGCGCGGCGTCTATTTGGGCACAGCGCCCCGCTGCCGGACCCGTCATCGTATCGCCGGAGGTTCACGCGGATAAACGCGTCACCTTCCGCTTACTCGCGCCGCAAGCGACGCAAGTGATGCTTCGCGCGGAATCCATGCAGCCCGCCAAGATGGAGAAGGACGAAAAGGGCGTTTGGTCTTTCACCATCGGTCCCGTGCGCCCCGACATGTATTCGTATTCGTTCTCGGTGGACGGAGTTACCGTAGCCGATCCAAGGAATTCGTTGATCAAGGAAGCCGTACGCGGCGGCCCTGCAAGTTTGTTCGATGTGCCGGGCGAAGGCGTGGCGTTTCACGCCCGTCAGGACGTTCCGCACGGTGCGGTGCATGAACACTGGTATTCTTCCAAGGCCGTCGGCAAGACGCGCCGCTTCCACGTCTACACGCCTCCGGGCTACGACATGGATCCGCGCGCCACCTACCCGGTGCTTTATTTGTTGCACGGCTCGGGAGACACGGATCGCGAATGGACCACGGTGGGACGCGCCAACTGGATCATCGACAACCTGATCGCGCAAAAGAAAGCCACAGCGATGATTGTCGTCATGCCGGATGGGCATCCGGTGGATCCGAACTCCGCGGATCCCGCCGCGCGCGGACAGAACACACCGCTTTTTGAACGGGACCTGGTGGAAGACGTAATGCCGATGGCCGAGCGGATTTACCGCATTCGCCGCGAAGCATCGAGCCGAGCCTTGGCGGGCCTGTCGATGGGCGGCGGCCAGACCTTGGCGGTGGGCACCAAGCATTCGGACAAATTTGCGCATTTGGGTGTTTTCAGCATGGGAATCAACGAACGCAATTCCAATGCGGCGCTGATGGATCAACTCAAAAACCAGGCACTGAACAAGAATCTGCAACTCTTCTGGATCGGCTGCGGGAAAGAAGACGGATTGGTGGAAGGGGCAAGGAAGCTTTCCGAAACCTTGAAGGCCAATGGCGTCAAGCATGTCTATCGCGAGACGGACGGCGCGCACGTCTGGTGGCTGTGGAGAACCTATCTGGCTGAATTGGCTCCGCAGCTATTCCGCAAAACGTCCTAGCTCAAAAGGTTTCTGTGTGGGGACAGGTCTCCAGACCTGCTAATGGATCTCCAGATCCCGCATGGCCTCGCCAGAGGCCATCGGCTGCTATGCAGCCAAGTCGGGATTTATCGGACTCCGGGCAGAGGCGATCTGGAGATCACCTCGCAGGTCTGGAGACCTGGCCCCACTAGGCCAAGGCTTTTGCCGCGGGCTTGTCTTCCACCGGGGCTTCGTCCCCGGAGGGTGCCACGTATTCCACAACCTGCAGGCTCTTGTTGGAGTAGTAGCGGTCGCGGATTTCCAAACGCAGCAGGTACAAGGCGATGAGCGGGAGCACCACCATCATGAATTGGTGGACGAATCCGCTCAGCGACGCACCCTGTCCCCATTGACCCACAGCTTCCAGCAGGAACAGAGTTTGCGAAAGCGACATCAGCGCCACCGTCAAGGTCAGCAACCGCAGACGCTTCGACGAACCGCGCCGCAGCAGAAGCAAGGCGGTTCCCGTGCTCAGCAGGTGGCCGAGCACCGTCATGGTAAAGGTCGCCTGTGGTGCCAGCATAAGATCAGCGCAAAAGTCGCGCTGTACTCAGCCTAACCTGGACCATCAAAAAGGGCAGCGAGCGGAAACGCTTACTTACCGTTCGAAAGCGCCGGATTACTTCATTGTCACTAGTGCTAGTACGCGCCGCGGGTTAGTAACATCGTTTTCGCCGTGTGGAACATGACATAGAAATCGAGCGAAGGCGCGAAGTGTTTGATGTAGTACAAATCGTATTCCAGCTTGAACACGGTGTCCTCGATCGTATTCCCGTAGCGGTAGTTGATCTGCGCCCATCCGGTGATGCCGGGGCGCACGGTGTGGCGATGGTTGTAGAACGGAATCTTCTCCGCCAGCACGTTTACGAATTCGGGCCGCTCCGGCCTTGGCCCGACGATGGCCATTTCGCATCGCAGCACGTTGAACAACTGAGGCAGCTCATCCAAACGGTATTTGCGCAGCAACTTGCCGAGTTTTGTCACCCGCGGGTCGTTTTCCTGCGCCCAAACGGCGCCCGTGGCTGCTTCGGCATCCTGCCGCATCGATCGAAATTTGAAAAGCGTGAATGGTTTGTTATTACGCCCCGTGCGAACCTGCCGGAACAAAACTGGTCCAGGGGAACTGATTCTGACGGCAATCGCGGTGGCCAGAATTACCGGAAGCAATAGAATCACGGCAATGGCGGCGATGGCCCAGGAGTAAATCAACTGCAACTGAAGCCGGTAACCCGCGGGAACAAGGCCCTTCCGGAACAGAATCTGCAGCGGATTGAGTTGCGCAATGGCCACGCGCCCGAAGACCTGCTCGTGCAAATCGGTCAAGCTCTCCGTACGAGCGCCGGTTGCCGGCAGCCGCGCGATTTCCAGCAAGGCGCGCGGATCCTCCTCCTTCAATCCGACAATCATCCTGTCCACGCGATGAGATCGAAGATAGGATTCGAGACTCCCCAATTCCGCTTCGGGGATAAACCCGGCCGTTTGCATGGCGAATTCCGGATGGTCGATGAGAAATTGCGCCAGCTTCATTTGCAGCGGATGCGTCCCAACGAATAAGAGCCTCTCCGCGCCCAGCACCATCAAAGAGACTTTGCCGTAGGCGGTTCTCCAGGCGGGCAGCAGAAACATGCAGAAGATGCTCCCCAGCAACATCGACTGGCGCGGCATGCGGATATCCATGCGGGCGTAGGAAAACAGCGCCTGCAACAGGAAAGCCACCCCAATGACCAGACAAAGCTGTTGCAGGAAGACGGTGCGTGAACGCATGCGCAGCCGTGTGTAGCAATCGTTCAGGTACAGCCCGAAAATGAGGACCCCCGTCACGATGGTGACGCTGGCCAGTCCGCCCTCCTGTGTCAAAAAGAAGATCAAGTAGGTGTGGTCGGCCTGCCAGGAGATCGTGCCCTGTACCGCGATCGCCGCAGTGAACAGCACAAACACCACCAGGACTTCGGAGATCACGAGTCCGACGATGCTGGTGGGGATGAAGACACGAAAAAGATGGGTCATCGCACCGCGCTCACCTATGGAAGTGCTTCTCGATGGCTTGCCGGATTTTGGCGGAAGCGTCGCCGGTGCCGTAAGGATTGTGGATGCGCCGCCGGCGGTCGTACTCCGCTGCGTCGTCCAGAAGGAGGTTCGTTTCGGTCACGATCTTGTCAGGATCCACGCCCACCAGTCGGGACGTACCCGCCGCTACCGCTTCCGGGCGCTCCGTCTTTTCGCGCATCACCAGAACCGGTTTTCCCAGGGACGGCGCTTCTTCCTGAATGCCGCCGGAGTCGGTCAGGATCAGATGGCTGCGCATCATGAGGCCGACGAAGGGAACATAATCCTGAGGTTCGATCAAACGGATGTTGGGCACGCCATCCAGCTTTTCGTAAACAGGTCCTCTGACGTTGGGGTTCGGATGGACAGGGTAGATCACTTCGACGTCGGAGCGTTCCGCAATCGTGCGCAAAGCCGTGCAGATGTGGGAGAACCCTTCGCCGAAACTTTCGCGTCTATGGGCGGTCACGAGGATGGTTTTGCGCGCGGAAGGTTTTGCCGGCTCAGCCTTCAAGGTACGGCTGACGTGCAGTAAGGCGTCGATTCCCGTATTTCCGGTCACATGGATATATTCGGCGGAAATGCCCTCCCGGATTAGGTTGGCGGCGGACTCCTCGGTCGGGGCGAAGTGTAATGTTGTCAATCGTGTGGCCAGCACGCGGTTCATCTCCTCGGGAAAGGGTTGGCGCATATCCCCGGTACGGAGTCCGGCCTCCACGTGTCCCACGGGGATTCCGGCGTAGAAGCCGGCCATCGCTCCGCAGAAACAAGTGGTCGTATCGCCTTGCACCAGGATGATATCGGGGCGTGCTGCGCTAAGAACTTCCTCCAACGCCGCGAGGATTCGTCCGGTTAGCTGAAACAGGGTTTGACCCGGTTGCATGAGGTCCAGGTGGAAATCCGGCTTCACTCCAAACGCATCGAGAACGGGCTCCAAAAGTTCGCGATGCTGGCCTGTGGAGCAGAATGAAACCTGGAACTTGTCCGCAAATTCCCGCAAATGAATGGCAACGGGGCATAGTTTGATGACTTCCGGGCGGGTCCCTGCGATGAGAAGAACCTTAACCATGAAACCCTCCTTCTGTACCTTGAAGATTTGTGGGGCCAGGTCTCCAGACCTGCCGCGGGATCTCCAGATCCCGCATGGCTGCGTAGCAGCCAGATCCGATGTCACAGTCACACCCGGCAGAGGCGGTCTGGAGACCGCCTCGCAGATCTGGAGATCTGCCCCACAGAGCAGCACAGCCGCAACCAAAGAAATCTTTGCAGCCTGGGAAGATTTCAGAGTCAGAAGTCAGGAGCCGCTGAAACGGCGTAGCCGGGCCACTTCGACGAAGGAAAGAAAAATGTTGACCAGCCCGACGCCGCTCACGGTGCCGCGAAAATAGGAGTTCATCCACAAGGCGCGCAACGGCTCTCTCCACGTGGCAAAGAAGTTGTGCTCCCATCCTTCCATCCAGGGAAAGATCAGCAGAAACAGTCCGAGATCGAAAACGAAAATCGCAAACACGACCGCAGCCACCTTGTGATACCAGCGGTACTCCATGTGCGGCGTCATTGCTCACGTCCGAACAGAGGCAGCTGGCGGACCGGCGCGTAGGACATGCGGTGCAGCGGCGTCGGGCCGAACTCAGCCAGAGCGTCGATATGGTCCGGCGTGGGATAGCCTTTGTGCCGCGCGAGCCCATACTGGGGATAGAGCGCGTCCATTTCACGCATGCAGGCGTCGCGATCCACCTTCGCCAGAATAGAAGCCGCGGCAATGGAAGGGCACAACGAATCGCCGCGAATGATGCCACGCTGCGGGATGGGCAGATCGATTTCCAGCGCGTCGATGAGCAGGTAGTCCGGCGGTGGATTGAGTTTTTGCACGGCGCGCAAAATGGCCAGCCGCGAAGCCTGATAAATATTGATCCTGTCGATCTCGGAGGCGTCGGCTGTGGCCACGGCCCAACATCGCGCCCGCTGGCGGATGCGCGCCGAAAGAACCTCGCGGCGTTCGGGAGTCAATTGCTTGCTGTCCCTCAGTCCCCGGATGGGTACGGCAAAATCCAAAACGACGGCCGCCGCAAACACGGGTCCGAACAAAGATCCGCGGCCGGCCTCATCGGCTCCGGCGATGCATTGAAATCCCTGCTGGCGCACACGGCGCTCATAGGTGCTTCGAAGGCAATCTTTTTTCGCGGCCGGCGCACCCACAGATGATCCTTTGTTCCGCCGCTATTCGCGTTCGCGCAGTCGAGCCGCTTTGCCTCGCAGATTGCGCAGGTAATAGAGCTTCGATCTGCGCACGCGGCCCGTACGAACCACGGAGATGGAATCGATGACGGGGGCGTGAATGGGGAAAATACGCTCCACGCCGTGGCCAAAGCTGACTTTGCGGACCGTGATGTTCTCACCCAACCCGGTGTTCTTTCGCGCGATGACAGTGCCTTCAAAGGCCTGCAGACGTTCTTTGTCGCCTTCGCGGATTCTTACCTGAACACGGATCGTATCGCCAATCTCAAACTCGGGAACAACGGCCCGCTTATTGTTGTTGAAAACTTTGGTCAAAATGGAATTCGTCATTGCATGTACCTCAAAAAATACCTTTGCCTCACAAGGAAGCCGCGAGACAGGACTCGGGGTTGGCCCCGCCCCTTGCGATTTCCAGAACGGGCGTGCCGTGGAGGATAAACCGACTTTTTATTTTAGCGCGTTTGGGTCGGGTTTCGCTTTCAGCAGGTCCGGACGGCGGCTGCGGGTCTTTTGCAAGGCCGCGCTGGCACGCCATTGCCGGATCTGTTCGTGATTGCCGTTCAACAAAACCTCCGGCGCTTTCCAGCCACGAAAATCGGCCGGACGCGTCCAATGAGGGCAATCGAGCAGCCCTTCGCTGAACGATTCGTAGATGGACGACGCCTCATTTCCCAACACACCCGGCAGCAGACGCGCCACGGAATCGACAATGATGGCCGCCGCAAGTTCGCCGCCGCTCAAAACGAAATCGCCAATCGACAGTTCGTCGTCGCAGAGGTTCTCCACCACGCGTTCATCGACTCCTTCGTAGCGGCCGCAGAGAATCACCACTTGCTCCAACGCCGCCATCTCGCGGGCGATTCCCTGATGGAACAATCTTCCTTGCGCCGACGTCAGCACCACGCGACTGCGCGGGTCGCGCTGGGGAAGAATGGACTCCACCGCCAAGAATAACGGTTCCGCCTTGAACACCATGCCTTCGCCGCCGCCAAATGGCCGGTCGTCCACGGTCTTATGGCGGTCGGAAGTCCAATCGCGAAGATTGTGAATGCGTACTTCCACCGCGCCGTTCTCGATAGCCTTGCCAACAACCCCGTGCTGCAAGGGGCCTTTGAAAAATTCGGGAAAGATGGTGACGATGTGGAAGATCACAGATCGAGTAAACCTTCCGGCAGACGCACGTCAATGCGTTTTGCCTGCATATCGATTTGAACGCAGATGGTAGTGGTGAAAGGAATCATCGCCTCGCGTCCATCCGCCAATTTCACGGTCAGCAGCATCGGTCCGCCGTATTCCACCGCACCTGTCACCTCGCCAATCTCTTTGCCGTGTTCCACGACACGGCATCCTGTGAGATCACTGACGTAGAATTCTCCATCCGGAGCGGGTGGACGTTCCTCTTGAGGGGCTTGCAGTTGGAGGCCGCGAAGAGATTCGGCGGCCGTCATGGAATCGATGCCGCGAAACTTCAGCACCAGCCGTCCTTTGTGATCCCAGGCGTTTTCCAGTTCGACGGCCCTGCCGCCGGGCTCCAGCGTCAAACCGGAAAAACCGGTGAGGCGCGAAGCCTGCCACGCGCCGGGTTCGGCAACAACTTCGCCTTTGATGCCGCGCGGCCGCACGATGGTGGCCAGCGTCATCATGGCGGCTACTCTAAGATCTCCAGCGTATAGCGGCGGTCCAACTTCATTCCGCACGCGCCCAGCAGAGTGCGAATGGACCTTGCCGTACGGCCCTGCTTCCCGATGATCTTGCCCAGGTCGCTCTGCGCCACCTTCAATTCGAGAACGGTTGCGTGTTCGCCGGCCACTTCGTGGACCTTCACCTCATCGGGAATGTCCACCAGAGCCTTGGCGATTTCTTCAACTAAAGATTTGATCTCCATTTGCACCCTCCTGCCAATTCCGCGAACTCGAACAAAAGCCGCGCGAAGCGGTGTCTTAAGCGGCGGGAGTGGGTGCGGGGTTCTTCCGCAACAAGCGGGCAACCGTATCGGAAAGCTGCGCGCCGTTCTTGACCCAATGCGAGATGCGATCGTGATCCAGTCTCACCGCTGAGGGCGTGACAATCGGGTTGTAATGCCCGACCACTTCCACCGCGCGGCTGTCGCGCGCGCGTTCCTTCTCTATGACCACGACGCGGTATACCGGTTTTTTCTTGGCGCCAAAACGCGCCAATCGAATCATCAACATGTTGCTCTACCTACTTTCAAACGTTTCTATCAGTTTATCGGATTCCAAAGTCCCCAAATCCGGGGAACTTAAACTTGCCCATTTTCTTGCCCAAAAACCCGCCTGACAGTTTCTTCATCATCTTGCGGGCATCGGTGTATTGACGCAGAAGCTGATTCACTTCCTGCACGGTTGTTCCGCTGCCCATGGCGATGCGGCGGCGGCGGGAACCGTTAATGATCATGTGGTTGTCGCGCTCGCGGTGCGTCATCGAATCGATGATGGCGACAATACGCGTAAACTCTTTTTCGTCGATTTTGGCGTTCTTCAACTCTTTGGCCATGGGCCCGATCTGCGGCATCATGCCGAGCAGCGATTCCAACGGGCCCAGTTTGCGCAGCTGCTTCAATTGATCGCGGAAATCCTCCAGCGAGAAGTCGTTCTCGATGAGCTTGCGCTGCATCTCCTCGGCGTCCTTCTGATCGATGTTCTGCTCCACCTTTTCGATCAGTGACATGACGTCACCCATGCCGAGAATGCGCGAGACAGCGCGGTCGGGATGGAAGGACTCGAAGGCATCGGACTTTTCGCCGGTGCCGATGAACTTCAGCGGTTGGCCCGTTACCGCGCGAATGGAAAGCGCCGCGCCGCCACGCGCATCGCCATCCATCTTGGTGAGGATGACACCCGTAATGCCCAGCCGTTTGTGGAATTCGTCGGCGGAACGTACGGCGTCCTGCCCGGTCATGGCGTCGGCGACAAACAGGATTTCAGCGGGCCCCAGAAGTTCCTTCAGCTGCTGCAACTCCACCATCAACTCGTCGTCGATATGGAGGCGGCCGGCGGTATCAACGAGGAGAATGTCGCGGTTGCCTTGCGTAGCTTCTACTTTTGCGGCACGGGCGAGTTCGAGCGGAAGATTGGCGGCCTCAGGCGTGCCTTCGTAGACCGGGACTCCAATTCCCTTGGCGACTATGCTCAATTGCTGGCGCGCGGCGGGGCGGTAGACGTCCACGGAGACAAGCAGCGGACGGTGGCCTTGCTTGGCCAGAAACTTCGCCAGTTTGCCCGCGCTGGTGGTTTTACCCGAGCCTTGTAGGCCTACGATCATGAGAACGCTGGGCGGCTCGTTCGCCAGGCGCAATTTCGCCTGGTGTGTGCCAAGAGTCTTGATCATCTCGTCGCGGACAATCTTGACCACCTGTTGCGCCGGAGAAAGCGAATCGAGCACTTCCTGCCCCATCGCTTTTTCCTTGACAGCCTCGATCAGTTGCTTGACGGCGCGAAAATGCACGTCCGCTTCCAACAGGGCAACGCGGATCTCTTTGAGAGCCGCCTCCATGTTCTCAGCGGTAAGTTTGCCTTCGCCGCGCAGGTTTTTGAAGACCCGTTGCAGCTTTTCCGAGAGGTTCTCGAACATAGTTCAGGTAAGTGGATCCAACTGGCGAGCTGGAAACGCGGTGCCGCGCCAACAGACACAATAATACGCAGCCCTTTTATTATAGCGAAGCGGCGTTCCGAATGCCGGCGAGGGCCTCATTACTCATAAGGGATGTCCACCTCGGCATAGCTGCCGGGTGTGGCGGCGTTCACCGCCGCGATCACTCGATCCATGTAGCGGTGTACGGCAGGCCGCTGCGAATTTCCCAATATCACCACGGCAATCCGGCGGCCTTTGAGGTTCTGTTGGTACTGGATGTTCTTGTCCGTAGATAACAAGAGATCGAAGCCGGCCTCTTCAGCAGCATTCAGCAAGGCTCCGTTGGACAATCTCTCCCAGCCTCTTGCGATCGCTTCGACAACGGTGTGACCGTGAAGCCATCGCGCTATGCTTCGGGGTGTGCCGTGGTCAAAGAGAATGAGCATCCGCAGTAGTTGCGTGCACTGGAGGCGGGGAAGGTGCCGCCAAACTCTTTGCGGCGAAACGCAGCACAGCGTTGATCTGTTCGCGCGTAACGGAGAATTCCTCCATGACCTCTTCCACCGTCAAACCGGCCTCCAAATTCTCGAACACCGTTGCTACCGGCAGCCGGGTATCTCTAAAGACCCACGCGCCGCTGACTTTGCCGGGTATGCTCTCCACGGCGGGACATTGCGACCAATCGAGAGTTGTCATGTTCTGTCCTCCTTCCATCGTAGCGCCTTACCGCGGAACTGCCTATCAAAATAGAAACTTCAAACCCATCTGGAGCTGTCGGCCGGTGGCGGAGGAGCTCGACAGCCGCCCGAAGTTCGCGTTGCCGATGGTGAGCGCCGTATTGGTCGCTCCCGGCAGGAAGAACGTAGGGGTATTGGTCAGGCTTGACGGCGCGAAAATACACGTCCGCTTCCAACAGGGCAACGCGGATCTCTTTGAGAGCCGCCTCCATGTTCTCAGCGGTAAGCTTGCCTTCGCCGCGCAGGTTTTTGAAGACCCGTTGCAGCTTTTCCGAGGGGTTCTCGAACATAGTTCAGGTAAGTGGATCCAACTGGCGAGCTGCAAACGCGGTGCCGCGCCAACAGACACAATAATACGCAGCCTTTTTATTATCGCGAAGGTAGATGAGTGGTGCTGAACACGGCTTGCGGCTAGGAGGATTCTTCCTCCGTTGCCTCAATTACCTGCTTCACAATCTTTGGGTGCAGCGTCGTACCGCCGTGAAACGGAACCACCACTCGGCGATTCCCCTTGGCACAGATCCGGTGGCGCGGAGGTCTAGGCATGAACTTCGACCGCCGTGGTCAGAATCTCCTTGCTGAGTGTTGCGGAACGCTCCTCTGCGGTCATGGTCTCCAGAAACAGCTCGATCGCTTCACGGATGTTGACGAGAGCTTCCTCAACCGACGCTCCTTGGGACTGGCAACCCTTTAGTTCCGGGCACCAAGCGTAACACCCACGCTCATCCTGCTCGATCACGACACTGACCTTGCGCGTCATTCCCACATTCTACCGCTTCATCAAAACAGAAACTTCAATCCCATCTGGAGCTGCCGGCCCGTGGCGGAAGAACTCGACAATCGCCCGAAGTTCGCGTTGCCGATGGTGAGCGCCGTATTGGTCGCTCCCGGCAGGAAGAACGTCGGAGTGTTGGTCAGGTTGAATGCCTCGGCGCGGAATTGCAGGTTCACGCGCTCGCGGATATGGAAGTTCTTGAATAGCGAGAAGTCCATGTTGTCCGAACCGGGACCGCGGCCGACGCGGCGTTGGGAATTCCCAAACCGGATCAGCGGCACTCCCGTTGCGCTGGTGGCAGTACCGGGTTGCGCGAAGGCGTTGGGATTAAAATAGCCGTCCACACCCGCGTTGGGGAGAATCGTGGACTGGCCGGAAACCCGGTCCGGAACGTTGATCGTCGCAAAGAGTTGATTGGCGGCCGGAATGCGCGTCGTGCGGATGTCAGTGGTGAATCCGCTGCGGTGATAGAAGATTCCGTTCAATTGCCAGCCGCCCAGAATGTATGCGGCCGGGCCATTTTGACTGAGGAATCTCTTGCCGCGTCCAAAGGGGAGTTCGTATCCGGCGCTGGCCACGAAAACCTTAGGAACGTCCAGCGACCCAAGCGCCTTCTCGTTGTGCTGATTCCAGGAATCGACGGGGAATGTGGTTCCTCCGTTCTGGCTGAACGCGCTCGACCCGCCGGTGCCATTGATGTCGAAGTTCTTTGAATAGGTGTAATTCACCAGGAAGTTGAGGCCGTTGCTCATACGCTTCTCATAACGAAGCAGCAGAGAGTCGTAGGCGGAACGTCCGGTAGCCGAATCCAACCCGACAGCGTTGTTCACATGGGGGTACTTGCGGTTCGCTTGGAGATTCCGCCCGGCAATCGCATCTTCCCAAGGAATCTGATTGAGGTTGACGCGGCTCACCAAACGAACGCCGCGCAAACCAGAGTAGGCAATCTCGAACACGGAGTTGCGAAACAGCTCGTACTGAATGCTGAAGTTCCACTGGTAGGTATAGGGGTTGGCGCTATTTGCAAAGTCGGCGGAGCGGATGAGCGTGGCTAGCGGGCGTGCCGCCGTAAAGTTGGAAAGCGTGGGATCGGTCGGCTGCGCAACCAAGGCGGTGCTGAGCGATACGGGAGGGGCGACAGTTCCACTGGCGCTGATGGATGGGAAGACGATGCTCGGCGTATTGGGGATGTTGCCGCCGAATTGCGTCACCTCCTGATTCATCTCGCGCCGCGAATAGAACATACCGAAACCGCCGCGAGTGGTCAGCTTGCGGTTGACGCTGTAGGCGAAGCCGAAGCGCGGAGCCCAATTATTGTGATCGCCGGCGACAATGGCCCGGGTGAAGCCGTCTTTCCCCGGCAAGGCATATTTTCCCGTGCGGGCGTCGAACAAACCGCCGCGGTCGCGAAAGTCGATGGGCTGCGTGTAGAGGTCATAACGAATGCCGATGTTGAGCGTCAACTTGCGGGAAACCTTCCAATCGTCCTGGAAAAAGCTGCCGATGTAGGTATCACGTTGGCGCGACCAATCGAGCAGTTGCGTGCCTTGCGTGCCTGAGGGAAAACCCATCAGAAAATCGGCCAGCGGCGCGCCGGAGCCGGAAGTGTCGGACGAGGAGCTGACGATGGATCCAAAGATGTATTGGCCGCCGCCGCGGATTACGTCGTAGCGGTAATTGCGCGCGTCGATGCCGGCCTTGAAGTTGTGCGTGCCCTTCGAAATAGAAATATTGTCGGTGAGCTGAAATGAGTTCTCGATATTGAAGTTGGGATCTCCACCGCCGAGCCCCGCAAACTGGCTCTGGGTATTGATCAGGCCGGAAAAATTAAAGGCGAGGCTGGGGAAACTCTGCACCGGAAATGGGAACAGGGCAATATTATTCTTGCGCGCGAAGTCGGCGCCGGAGGGACCTAACCCCGCGAAGCTTCCGTTCTGGCGCGTGTAGCCGGCGCGGATTTCATTGACCACGGCTGGCGAGAAGATATGCGTGTCGTTGACCACCGAGTTGACCGCGTTGCGAACATTCACGCCGCCGCCGCCGATGAAGCCGTCGAAACTTCCCGGATTCGGATCGTTGGCCATGCTGCGCGAAATGCGCCCAAACAATGTGTTCTTCTCGCCGATTCGCTGGTCCACTTTGATGTCGTACTGATTGTTGCTGAACGGGTTCGACGCGGTGCGGAGATAGTTTCGCGTGTCGGCTCCGGCAGCGCCGAAGTTGGTCGGCGGAAGCAGGCCCATCACCGCCACGGACCCCGGATTCAGTTGCGCCTGCGGAATCCGGTTGCCCGCAAATGGAGTGGAAACCACCAGATTGTTGGCCCCAAGTCGGCGCGCTCGCGGATCGAAAATGATGGGGCGGTAGCGCGAAAAATCGCCCTGCCGGTAGTCGGCGGGGGGAATATCCTGAATGTTCGAACTGGCGGATGTGCGACGCCGCAGCCCTTCATAATCCACGAAGAAGAACGTATGATTCCTGCCGTTGTACACCTTGGGAATCAATACCGGTCCACCTACAGCGAAACCGAACTGATTCTGCTTGAACGGCTGCCTCTTCACTCCCCCGGCATTGGAAAAAAAGTTGTTCGCATCGAGTTTTTCGTTGCGCAGGAAGTCCCACGCGCTGGTGTGAAAATCGTTGCCGCCGCTGCGGGTATTGGCGGAGATAATGGCGCCCGCGGACCGGCCGAACTCCGCGCTGTAGTTGTTCGTTTTGACCTTGAACTCCGCTACGGCATCGACGCTGGGGGTGTAGTTGATTCCGTTGCGTCCAATGCTGTTGTTGTTTACCGAGGTGTTGTTATCGATGCCGTCGAGCATGACGTCATTGGTAGAGAAGCGGCCGCCGCCGGCAACAAACGGCAGATTGGTGCCCATGCCGCTGACCGGGATCGTATTGCCCGCAAGCAATCCCAACGCAAAGACGTTACGGCCATTGAGCGGCAGTTCGACAATCTTCTTGTTCTCGATCACCTGGCCGAGAGAGGAAGTAGTGGAATCGATCAGGGGCGTAGCCGCGGTGACTTCCACTGTTTCCGAAACCGCGCCGATCTCCAACCCGACCGTCAGGTTCACGGTCTGATCGACGCGCACGGCGATGGGAGTGATGGTCTTCGTTTTGAAACCCTGCACCGCCGCGCTGATAGAATAATCGCCGATGCGGAGGAATGGCACATTGAATTCGCCGCGCTCGTTGGCGGTGAGTTCGCGCACGTCGCCCGTAGCCAAATGACGCACGCTGAGCCGGGTGTTTGGCAGTGCCGCTCCGGAAGGATCTGTGACGATGCCTACAATAGTCCCGGAGGAAACCTGAGCGATCGCCGAGATTGTAAACAGACACAAAGAAAGAAGTAGTTTCATACAGCCCCCTTGAGCGATTCTACCCCGTTTGAATTCGCCAGGCGAAGAAGAATACAATCACCACAGCCGCCAATGAGCCAGATACTATCCCGCCGCGAAGCGATCACAATTGCCGCCGCACCTTTTCTGCAAACGTCGCGCACGCCGGGACGACGCCCAAACTTTCTGTTTCTGCTCACCGACGATCAAAGTTACGCGACCACCAGCCTCACCGGCAGCGCGTTCATGAAGACGCCGAACATGGATCGCATTGGACGCGAAGGCGTCTTGTTCACGAACGGCTTTGTCGCCATGTCGCTGTGCGCGCCGAGCCGGGCTTGTTTTCTTACCGGTCTATATCCGCATAAGAATGGCATCATCGGAAATCAAATTCGATGGAATCAGCAGTTGCAGACGCTGCCCGGCGTGTTGCACCAGAACGGCTATCGCACGGCGCACATGGGGAAGTTCCATATGGATGGAGACGACCGCGTGCAGCCCGGATACGATTACTGGGCGGCGCAGGTTGGCCAGGGACAATATGTAAATCCGCGTAAGAACGTCAACGGCAAGTGGGAAGATCTCGTGGGCTACGACACGAACATCGTCACCGATCAGGCAATCTCGTTCCTGCGCGCCAACAAGAGTCAGCCTTTCTGCGCATGGATCGGATTCAAGGCTTGCCACGGGCCGTTCACTCCCGCCCCCGGTCACGAGAAGGATTTTTCGAATCTTCCGTTCCAACCTCCGTCCTCGTTCTTCCTGGACGATACGGGAAAGCCGCAGCGCGTGCGGCAGAAGAGTCAAAACAGCGGGTCGCGGGCGGCGCGCGCCGGAAAGAAGAAGAACAAGAAGAAGCAGGCCGCCGGCGATCCGCCGGGAAGCGTCGCCGCATGGTCGGAGCGCGAGCGCAACTACCATCGCTGCCTGATGGGTGCGGAAGATAACATCGGGCGCATTTTTGCGTTCCTGGAAGAGGAGAAGCTTTTGGAGGACACGATCGTTTTCTTTTCCGGCGACAACGGATTCTTTCACGGCGAGCACAGTCTGCACGGCAAGATGGAAGCTTATGAAGAGGCTCTGCGCGTGCCGATGATGGTGCGCTATCCGCGGGCGATCGCCGCGGGACAGCGCTGCGACGCCTTTGTGTCGAACGTCGATCTTGCGCCTTCCATTCTCGATTTGTGCGGAATCAAACCGCCGCGCCCCATGCAAGGCCAATCGTGGAAAGGGCTGGTGACGGGGCAGAAGAATGCGCCGCGGCGTGACAGTTTTGTTTACACAATGCATGGAGCGGAGGCGGCGCATCCGACCGTAAAGGCGCTGCGGACAGATCGCTACAAGCTGATTCTCAACCTGAATCCCGGAGATAAGCCGGAGTTGTACGATCTCAAGACCGATCCGCAAGAGATGAAGAATCTGGCCGACTCGGGGAACCGCGCGGTGCTTTCCGACCTGCGAGGAAAACTGTTGGCGGAGATGAAGAAGATTGAGGACCCGGCGATTGCGGATGTGGAAGCAGTTAGATTTTAGCTTTTCAAAGCGAACAGATAGGCGTAGAATCAAGATCGTAGGGGACTGGGGATGCACCGATGGAGGTGGATCTCATGCTCCCCTTACGGAGCGCGTGCGCACTTGTGGCAGCATGCACGGGCGTGCTTCTCTTCAGTCCGCGGGCGGCGGCGCAGTTCGACAACTACACCGCGACGCTCGACCCGAACGGCTCTTTTTGGAATGCTACCGTTGGCAGCCAGAACTGCAGCGGCACACCTCCCTTTGGAATCCCCAATACACCCCTTGGGGCAACCACGCTCACCATCCCGATTAGCGTGTTCTATGGGAGCGCCGCACAGTGCGGAAAGGCCACAGGCTCTTGGACCATCACTGCCCCGGCGTCGCCGTTCAACCTTCAGTTGCAGGACCGCGGCGCAGCTCCGCCGCAACGCTTCCTCGCCTCGGCCCCGATGCCTATACAAACCTCCATCACGATGGCATATACGCAGGTGACGGGCGGCCAGCCCTTAACCGGCGTGGTGAACTATTGGGTACGAGGCATTACCGAACAGCCTGGACGCGACAGTTGCAGCATCTATTCGACAACCCACGCATCCACTCAATCCCACTCACAAACATGCAATCCCACTCTATTCCCGCGCATGGCTTCCTTCGATGTTACGGAAAAGCCCGACATCATCTTCGGCGGAATCCTGATGCAGGGTCTTTCCACCATCCAGGCGCTCGTGATCCATCTCACTCTCATACCTAATGGAGATGTGGGCACCCTTCGTTATGACGTATTCCTGCGCTACAACCTCACCGCCGCCGCACCGCCACCGCCTCCTCCATCGCTGTCCGTGGATCACATCGAAGTTGTGCAGGTGGTGCAGAACGCCGCCAACGACGCCGTACCGCTGATCGCGAAGAAAAGCACCGTGGTGCGCGTATTTCCCAAGGTCACCAACGCGCCGTTCGTGGAGAACATAACGGGTACACTGCGCGGGTTCAAGGACGGCACGGCGTTGCAAAGCTTCTCGCCGCTGTCTCCCTTCAATGGGCCCATCACGGCAAAGGCGAATCCGAACCGGAACAGCGAGTTCGACTCGCTCGATTTTCTGCTGCCGATCGGCTGGACCGACGCGGGCGAGTTTCAGGTGGCCGCCAGTTTGCAAGGACCCAACGGTCTCAGCGCGCAAGGGCAGTTGCGCGCGCCGGTGCGGTTTCAGATGCCTTCCAAGGACTGGCCGTACCCACTATTCATCGGCAGTGTGCTGGTTTGCTTGCAAGGGCCGGACGACGCCCGGCCCAAGTGTCCACACGATAGCGTGCGCTTCCGCTCGGAGTTTCTGCAAAAACTTTATCCGTTGCCAGACGACGGCATCTGGTACTACCCGCTGCTGATTCCGCCTTTGATCTGGACCAAGCCGCTGGCCTCCGGCGAGGACATTGAGGCGCTCAAGGCCGAACTCAACCGGGTCTTTCAGTTCGCGACCGTTTCCAAAGCGGGCGGTGCGGTGCCGCGCCTGGATCAATTGGTTGGTTGGGTTCCGGTCCTTCCCGGCGTCTCCATCCTCGGCAGTTCCGACCCTGTCTGGGGAGGTGGGCAGGGGCACGTGGTTTTCATACAAGACACGCAGGAGGCGGCCGGTGCGGATCGCGTCATCGACTTTCTGGACGCGTCCAATTCACTCGCGCACGAGATTGGGCACAATCTCGGCCTACAGCATCCGCTTGCGGCGGGCGCCGACGGCGTGCCGCAACTGGTACCGGGAGCTTGCGGCGCGGTCGGGCTCATCCCGGACTGGCCGTATCCCGACGGCGGCAGCCAGGAGACCGGGTACGATCCGGAGGCCCGCCGCCTGATTCCCGCATCTAAACTCGATCCGGCGACGAAGCATTTTCTTCCGTTCGACCTGATGACCTATTGTTCTCCGCTTGGCAGAGATACATGGATCACCCCTTTCCAGTACAACAATCTTGTGTCGCTGCGCGGAGCCAAGGGAGTCTACCCATTGCCGCCGCCCATCGGCCCCGGCATCAGCGTTTCCGGCTCCGTGACGAACGACGGTGGAAGCGCAACGCTGCTTCCCGCCTTCGAAACCGCCGGGTTCGCCAGCTACACTCCTTCCGATCCACAGGGAGACTATTGCGTCCAGCTCGTGACCGCGGCCGGGGTATTCGCCACCAATTGTTTCCCGCTTTCCTTCAAGGATCCGGAAACCGGTAGTGGATTGCTGCGCCAGAGCTTTAGCGTAATGATGCCGACCAGCGACGACATTACGCGCATTGTCGTGCGGCGGAAAGGAGCGGAGATTGGTTCCCTCTCGGCGGGATTGGGGCGGCCTTCGATAGACATCACCAGTCCCGCGCCGGGCGCGAGCCTTCCTGGCGGATCGCTTACGCTCACTTGGTCGGGCTTCGATCCCGACAATGATCCTGTTTGGTACATGGTGCAGTACTCACCCGGCGACGACAATCCATTCTATCCGCTGGCGGATGGACTGACGGGCACCAGTTACACCACCGACACCAGAACGGTTGCGAATGGCCGGCAATTCAGTTTCCGCGTGTTGGCGAGCGACGGCATTCACACGTCATTCGCCACGTTAAATGATGTGCGGATCACGCAAAACGCCGTGCTGGCGGTTTCTCCGGCGAAGGCGGACTTCGGCGACATCGTGATGGGACAAGTGGGGCAGCTGAGCATCACTGTTTCCAACTCAGGCGACGGCATGGGCGCGATCAAGTCCGTCTCTTCCGATTCGCCGATGTTCCCCGCGACGTTCAACGGAACGAGAACGATGGTGCCCGCGGGCGGCTCGGTCTCCATCCCGGTAAGTTTCCGGCCCGACTCGTTGGGAAGCAAGACTGCGGCCCTCACCATCGTCGGCAGCGATGCGGACCGGGAAGCCATGTTGGTCCCCCTCAGCGGACGCGGCGTGGCTACTGCCGCGCCGAACCTGCAGGTGTCGCCCGCGGTGCTGGGTTTTGGAAATGTAGATGTCAGCCGTCCGGCCACGCTCACCCTTGCCCTTCTGAATGTGGGCAACGCACGCGTGTTGGGCACATCGATCACATCTAGCGGGGCTCCGTTCACCGTGGTGAGCCCCGCGGGATCCTTCGTGATTGAGCCGCATGCGGCGATTGAGGCGCAGGTTCGGTTCGCGCCCACGTCGAACGGCGCGGCCAGCGGGCAACTGACCATCGCGAGCAACGATCCTACCAATCCCACCACGCGTGTCAACCTTACCGGAACGGGAACCGGCGGCATCAGCGGGCCCACCATCTCGCTGCCCACCGCGCCGGTGGACTACGGCAGCGTGACCGTGGGGCAGACCAAGAGCATCGATGTGGCCATCCGCAATACAGGTGCGGCGAATCTCACTGTCAGTGCCATCACCAGCAGCGATTCGCAATTCACCATCGCGCAAACACTGCCGCAGACTATTACCGTGGGCGCCCAGTTGACGGTAGCCGTGATCTTTCGGCCAACCGGCGCGGGCACACGCACGGCAGCGCTGACCATCACAAGCAATGATGCGGCGCGGCCCACGGCAACCGTTTCGTTGACAGGAGTTGGAGTGGCGGCGGCGGTCACGTACTCCTTGAACCGCTTCGAAGTGCGCCGAACCTTCCTCAACGACGGCTTGCTTCCCTGGACCATCGCGCCGGTGCAACAGACCGCGCCCGCGGCGCAGCGCGCTTTCCCGTTCGGTTGGAATTTCAAATGGCCTGACAACAACACGGGCCCGAACATCAACCAGACCAGCGCCACGGTGACGTTCACGCAGCTTCCCGCAACCGTGACCTCCGGCACCAGCGCGCCACTAGCCACGACAATGGCAGGCGATTGGAACACGAGCGGGTACGGCGTGGACCGCGATCACACCATCCGGCTTGCCGGAGACGCAGGATCCGGGCAGGCCAGCTTCACCGATGCGCCCTCGGGAACTTTCCACCACGAGTTCACTACCAGCGCTTCGCCCACCGCGCCGCAACCGGATGCGGCGGGAGAAATCGCATTCAACATCACCGCGACGCTGCGTTTTGGAGACGACAATACGGCCACGATGACCGTGCGCGTGGTTTACAGCGCCTCGCCTCCGGTCACGGGTCCGGTCGTTTCCGTGAGTCCCACCGCGCTCGACTTCGGCAGCATTGCGGCAGGACAGAGGGCCGACAAGACGTTGACCCTCACCAACACTGGCAGTAGTGCGCTGACGGTGAATACTCTCAGCGCCACCGGTGTGTTCTCCGTAGTCTCGCCGTCGGCCCCGTTGACGGTGGCGGCCGGCGCGAGTACCACGGTCACCGTGCGCTTCAGCCCGCTTGCCGCGGGGGCGCAGACAGGCACCCTCACCATCGCCGGCAGCGCCTCCACGATCACGGTGCCTCTGAGCGGCACGGCCACTCCGGCGGCTGCCGCCGACATCATCTTACGAGCCGATTCGGGCCGCTTCGATAACGCCTTCGGCGCAGCGACTGCCATGTCAAACGTCTATTTCACGGTTCGCCTCACGCCGCCCAGTTATCCCGCAACGCTGAAGAGCGTCCAGGTCTACTTCGGCAACCGCATGGATGGGCTGTATGTTGGTGATCCCATCACCATCGTGGCAGGTGCAAACCCCGCTGGCACAACCACCATTGACGGCGTGGCGCTGCAGCGAACCGCGGCGCAAGTTACACGGCTGGGCGATTTCCACACGTTCGCGGTGACGCCGCTCACCATCCGGGGCGGAGATTTCGTGGTGGGTTTTGTCTCGGCTAATCCAGCCGGGAGCTTTCCGGCCGATCTCGACGACATACCGCCGTCGCAACGCCGGTCGTATGTGTCCGCCAACGGCCAGAACTTCCTGCTCATCGATTCAATTTCGCCGGGAGGTAATTTCGGAATCCGGGCGGTGGTATCGCCCCAATAAGCGAGGAGTACATGTCACTCATACCTGCCTCTTTATTCGCACTGTTTCTTTCAGGCGCATTTGCCCAATAGCAGCAGGTTTACGAATTCGATCACACGGCAATCGACTTCTACAGCAATTGCCCGGGTGCAGAATTCCACAAGAAAGACCCATCCTTCGATTACAAATTCAACCACTCGGTGTCGTGCGCGGGGGCTGAAATCATGGTGACCGAATGCCCGCGCCCGCGTCGAAACGCCGCACACGATTACCAGAGTGAGCGCGCTCATCTTGAATGAAGGTCTGCCCGACCGCGAGATCGATGGGCCGGTGATGCTGGACGACGGCAAGTCGGGCGACGGCGCGGCCGGCGATGGCGTCTATGGATTCAGCCTGCTGCGCGCCGCGAATGCAGTTCCAGGACCGCGCACCGTCTTCGGTAATACACCGCCGGCATCCCTGCAATCGGCGCGTCGATGCGCTATGGTATCCAAATCGATCCAAGGGGGTGAACATGGATTCCATTCGCCGATTTGCACTTGTTCTCGCGGTCGCCTGTACGGCGCTCTTCGCGCAATTTGAAACCGCCGTCGTGCTGGGTACCGTTCGCGACGCCACGCAGAGCGTTGTCCCCGACGCCAAAGTCAGCCTTACCAATTTGGATACCGGCATCCTGGCCACTGCATCCACCGACAGCAACGGCAACTACCTTTTCAGCAATGTGAAAGTCGGACGCTACAAAGTTGTCGCGGAAAAAGTCGGATTCGCCTCGGCGACGGCCGAGAGCTTCAACGTGAATGTGAACGCGAGACAGCGCGTCGATCTGCAGGTCGCCGTCGGACAAGTGAGCGAATCGGTGCAGGTGTCGGCATCGGTGATGGCCGTCGAGTCGGATTCCACCGAGCGCGGGCAAGTGGTGGGCCAGAAACAAATCATCGAATTGCCGTTGAATGGCCGCAACTACGCGGACCTCGCGCTGCTGACCACGGGCGTGCGCCGCTCCGACTACGCCTTCGCGAATCCTCCGCGGGAAGGAGCGTTTAACGTCAACGGGCAGCGCTCCGTGTTCAACAACTTCCTGATGGATGGCATCGATAACAACGCCTACGGAACCTCGAATCAAGGTTTCTCCAATCAGGTTGTGCAGGCGACGCCGGACGCATTGGCCGAATTCAAAGTAGTGACTATACTGCCGAGCGCCGAATATGGCCGCAGCTCCGGCGCGGTCATCAACGCCGCTTATCGAAGTGGAACGAATGCATTGCACGGCAGCGCGTGGGAATTTGTGCGCAACACGAGTCTCAATGCGACGGGCTTCTTCAAGCCATCGGCGGGGAAACCCAGCCTGCAGCGAAATCAATTCGGAGCTACCGTAGGCGGGCCGCTGGCAAAGAACCGCGCGTTCTTCTTCGCCAACTACGAGGGCTTCCGCGAGTTGCAAAAAGCGACTTCGTTCAGTTCCATTCCTTCGCTCGACGACCGCCGCGGGCTGCTCCCGGTAGCCGTGCGAAACCCTCTCACAGGAGAGATTTTCGCCGCGAACACTCCTATTCCAACCGCAAAGATGACGGCCTTTGCGGGCAAAGTCTTGGGCGAACTCCCCGCACCCACCGGACCCGGACGCGCCAGCAATTTCAACACGCTGCTGCGCGATAAGAATTTCAACGACAAGTTCGACCTCAAGCTGGATGCGCAGATCAACAGCAAAATGACCACCTTCGTTCGTTTGAGTCAGCGAAAAAGTAACTACTTACAATCTCCCGGCATTCCGGGTCCTTCGGGTGGTGGCGGCAACGGATTCATTCGCGCGCTCAATCAGCAACTGGCCGCCGCATACACGTTCACAGTGACACCTACCTCGCTGTTCGAGGCGCGCCTGGGACTCTCGCGGACGCGAGCCGGCAAAGAGCCTGTGGCTTTGGGAAGCCCGGATATGAGATCGGCGTACGGCATCATCGGTTTGCCAAGCGATCCTCGCATCGCGGGCGGATTGACCGGGCAGGAGATCAGTGGATTTACGGCGCTCGGCCGGCAAACCACCAATCCACAATGGCAGCATCCGTTTGTCGTCAATCCGAAGTTTGTCTACTCCACCATTCGCGGCAGGCACTGGTTAAAGACCGGCTATGAGATGCAGATTTCGCACACCGAAGTGCAGGACGTGAATCCGTTGTACGGCCGCGACATTTACGGCGGGACTTTCTCCTGTATTCCCACGGCTCCAGCCGCCACGTGCACAGCCGCGCAAGTGGGGACGAACGCCGCCACATACAATCTGGCTGATTTTATGTTCGGCACGCGCACGGAATATCATCTCGCCAGTTTGTTCGTGGCGCAAATGCGCCGGCGGATGCATTTTCTGTATGTGCAGGACGATTTCAAGGTGAGCAAGAAGCTGACTTTGAATCTCGGCGTCCGCTACGAATACGCCTCGCCTTATTGGGAAGCGGACAATCAGCTCACGAACTTGAACCTGGCAACGGGCGAGATCATCAAGGCCAAGAACGGCGGCATCTTCGACAAGGCGCTGGTGAATCCGGACCGCAACAACTTTGCGCCGCGTATCGGCGTCGCCTACAGCTTGAATGGGAAGACGGTGATCCGCAGCGGATACGGCGTCAGCTACGCGCACTTCAACCGCGTGGGCAGCGCCGACCTCCTTTCCATCAACGGTCCACAGGTCGTGTCGGCTCTGACTACGCAAACCATCACGCAGAGCAATTTCATTCCCACGCAGAACGGATATCCCGCCGGACTCACCTCACCGGAAAGACTGAATCCGCTGTTGGCCAACCTTGCCTACTTGCCGGTGGACACGCGAACCGCCTATGTGCAGAACTGGGTGTTCTCCCTACAAAGAGAGGTTGCGAAGAACACGGTGATCGACATCGCCTACCTGGGAAACAAGAGCACGCATTTGATCGCCATCGCCGATTACAATCAGGCACGGCCGCTGACCTCCAGTGAGACACTGGCCACCAGTTCGCTGCAATCGCGCAGGCCCTACCAGAAGTTCGGCCCCGTTACGGTGACTTGGCCGCATGCATTCGCAAACTACAACGCCTTTCAGGCGCGCTTTGAACATCGCGGAAAGAGCGGCGTTTATCTGTTGAACTCCTTCTCGTATTCGAAGGCGATCGACAACGTGGGCCAGTCGCTGGAAGCACAAGGCTCCGGGGGCCGTCCGAGCCCGCAGAATTTCTATAATCTTCGAGCCGATAAAGCCGTAGCCGATTTTGACCAAACGTTGAACAACACGACGACGGTGATGTACACGCTGCCCCTGGGGCAGGGCAAAAAATTCGCCGCCTCCGCGCCGGGAATTGTCGATGCGATTATCGGCGGATGGCAGGTATCGGCGATCCACAACATGTGGAGCGGGCCGCCGCTGAATCTGTCCTACAATCCGGCGGCGGCACAGCAAGTATCCGTTTCGCTATCGGACTTTCGCGGCGGCATCAGCTACCGGCCGAACATAACGGGTCCGGTATTGACTCCGGCATCGGAGCGAACCATCGACAACTACATTAATCCGCAGACGGTGGTGATTCCCACCGATCCCACGCAGCCGTTCGGAAATGCCGGGCGGAACCTGGCACGAGGTTACGCGCTATACCAAATGGATCTCGGCATCGGAAAATCATTCCGCCTGCCGCGCGAAGGGATGAGCGTACAGTTTCGCGGAGAGATGTTCAACGCGTTCAATCACAGCAATTTCCGCAACGCGGGCTTGAACCGCTCTACTGCCGGTTTCGGGCAAGTGCGCGCTACGTTCCCCGCAAGACAGATTCAGTTTGGGTTGCGGCTGGCTTTTTAGCCCCCCATTATCCGACTTCGGGTTCAGGAACAACTGCGGCGGTTTCCAGAAAATCGAAATCGCAACCGCGATGCGCCTGCGTGACGCGTTCCGTATATAGCGAAAGATATCCGCGCGGCGAGACGGGCGCGGGCTTCACCCATTGAGCGCGCCGCCGCGACAGTTCTTCCTCCGAGATCTGCAATTCCAGCGTTCGATTGGGAACGTCGAGCCGAATCGTGTCGCCATCGCGGACAAAGGCAAGCGGTCCACCGGCGTGGCTCTCCGGCGAAACGTGCAGCACGCACGTCCCGTAAGATGTCCCGCTCATACGAGCGTCGGAGACTCGCACCATGTCTCGCACGCCGCGTCGCAGCAATTTGTGCGGAATCGGAAGCATGCCCCATTCCGGCATCCCCGGACCGCCGATGGGTCCGGCCTGCTGCAATACCAAAACCGAATTCTCCTCCACTTCGAGATCGTCGCGGACAATGCGTTCGTGCATATCGCGATAATTCTTGAACACAACGGCGGGTCCCGCATGCGTCAGCAGATTGGCGCTGGCGGCGGACGTCTTGATCACCGCCCCGTCGGGCGCAAGATTGCCATAAAGGACGGCGGTTCCACCTGTAGCGGACAGGGGCCGGTCGCGCGGACGGATCACTTCGGCATTTGTCACCGTCGCGCCCGAGATATTTTCACCCACCGTTTTGCCGTTCACCGTGAGCGCATCGAGGTGCAACAGATCGCCAATGTTCGCCATCAATGCGCGCAGCCCGCCGGCATAGTAGAGATCCTCCATGAGGTATTCGCCGGACGGACGAATGTTGGCAAGCACGGGTACGCGTTGCGAGATTTCATCGAACGACTTCAGTTCCAACCCGATGCCGCGGCGTCCCGCCATAGCAGGAAGGTGGATGATTGCGTTGGTCGATCCGGCGATGGCCATATCGACGGTGATGGCGTTTTCGAATGCCTCGCGAGTGAGGATGCGAGCCGGCGTCAGATCTTCCCACACCATGTCGACGATTCGCTTGCCGGAATCGACGGCCATGCGTACGTGGTTGGAATCGACGGCCGGGATGGACGACGCGCCGGGCAACGTCATGCCCATCGCTTCGGCGAGGGCCGTCATGGTGGAGGCGGTGCCCATCGTCATGCAAAAGCCCGGGGAGCGCGCAATGCCGCCTTCGATCTCTTCCCATTCCTCGATCCCAAGGTTGCCCGCGCAGCGTTCCGCCCAGTACTTCCAGAGATCGGTTCCGCTACCTAGCGGCTGGCCATTCCAATTGCCGCGCAGCATAGGTCCGGCGGGAACGTAGATTGCCGGGAGATTCATGCTGATCGCGCCCATCAGCAGGCCGGGGGTTGTCTTGTCGCACCCGCCCATCAGTACAACTCCATCGACGGGAAGACTACGCAGATACTCTTCAGTGTCCATCGCGAGCAGATTGCGATAGAGCATCGGACTCGGCTTCATGTAGGTCTCCGTGATGGAGAACGCCGGAATCTCGAAGGGAAACCCGCCTGCCTGCAAAACGCCGCGCTTCACGGCCTCGGCGCGTTCTCTGAGGTGAGCGTGGCAAGAATTGATCTCGCTCCAAGTGTTGACGATGCCGATCGCCGGCTTGCCGGTGAAGTCCTCGCGGCGGTGCCCAAGTTGCTTCATGCGCGAACGATGGCTGAAGCCTTTCATCGTGTCGAGGCCGAACCACTTGTAGCTGCGCAATTCCTCTGGTGTTTGTAATTTCAAATCGCCGCTCCTTCCACAGATTACAACGTCATCGCCGGCAAACGCCCGCTGCTGATAATCTGTACGTGGAGAAAGCGATGACATTGTCAGACACGAAAGCGACACGACGCCTTGTTCTGGGGCTACCCGTTCTGGGATTGAACCTCTCTTCGCAAACAGGCGCGGCGCAGCACGCCGAATTGCAGCGGACGAAACCCGACTACATCGCCTTCGTGCCCGGCAGCGTCGATGGATCCACGGAAGACAGCCACAACGAACATTTTCTGGTTTTCGACGGACCCGATGGCTCCATGATGGCGGTATGGACGCAATCGCACGGGCGCAAGGGGATTGGCCCGCAGAACCGCATCCGGTTCGCGCAATCGAAAGACGATGGCGTCACTTGGTCGCAGCCTTTGCTCATCGCCGGGCCCGCCAATTTGAAAGATCCGCAAGGGATGGCGAGTTGGGGTTTTCCGCTGGTTTCAAAAAGCGGCCGCATCTATGTGCTCTTTAATTGGAACGACGGGCAGAAGGGCTGGATTCAGATGCACACCGGACGCATGGGCGGTGTGTACAGTGACGACCTTGGCAAGACGTGGACGCAACCGCAACAAGTGCCGATGCCCGCTAGCCCATTCGACGATCCGGAAGGCAAAGTGCCGGGAGAGTGGATTGTTTGGCAATTGCCGGCCAAGGATCTGCGGGGCAAATACTTTGCCGGGTACACGCATTGGCTGCATCCGGCGCGGGCGCGTTGGAAGAAGACCGAGAGCTGGACGCAAATCGAGTCGGTTGTGGAGTTCCTGCGCTTCGAGAATGTCGATGCGAATCCGCAGCCACGGGATTTGAAGATCCGCTTTTCGGCGTCAAGCAAAGCCCTGCGCGTTCCCCATTTCAAAGATCCGTTGTTGAGTGTGGCGCAAGAACCGAGCATCGCGCGCCTGCCGGATCAGAGCCTGTTCTGCGTCATGCGCACCAATAGCGGAATGATCTGGTACAGCGTATCGAAGGACGATGGCGAAACGTGGAGCAACACAAGGCCTTTGCTGCGCAAAGATCATGGCGCGCCGATTTTGCAACCAGTGGGATGCGCGCCCCTTTACCAACTTGCCGGCGGCCGCTTCCTTCTGCTGCATCACAACAATCGCGGTGATATCGAATCGAAGCCTGAGGCCACAATGGGACCGCGGAATCCGGCCTTTATCGCCGTGGGTGAATACCGGCCGCGTGCCGATCAGCCGCTGTGGTTCAGTGAATCGAAGTTGCTACTCGATAGCGGCGGCATTGGAGTGGATGGCTCGCGCGAGAGCAAGGAAAACCGCGTGCAAACGGGAGTCGGTCTGTACACCAGTTTCACGACGCGAAAAGGCAATAACGTTTTATGGCATCCGGACCGCAAGTGCTTCCTTCTGGGGAAGCGCATTTCGCCGCAATTCCTGCGCGGGCTTACGGTCCCCACGGATTGACAGAGAAGTCAATCTGAAATAGCATGCAAGAGCATGAACCACTCTTGGCCTGTTCTTCGCTTTGCCGCGCTTGTGTTGCTTGTACTTCCGCCGCTGTGTGCTCAGAATATTTCGGGCACCGTGCTGGGCACCATTCGCGATGCGTCCGGGCATCTGGTGGCCGGCGCGGACGTCACTGTTACGAATACGGAGACCAATGTTGCGGCGCGCGCGGCAACCAACGAATCCGGCTACTACGAGTTCCCTTATCTAAAGCCGGGGCCGTATTCTTTGCGCGTGCGTCAGGAAGGCTTCAAGACCGTGGAGCGCACGCGGTTCAACCTGGCAGTGGATGATCGCACGAGGCTCGACATCACGCTGGAAGTGGGAGACGTGACGACATCCATTTCGGTGGACGACAAGATGGCTCCCGTGCAATCCGAGTCGGCGTCGCTGGGACAGTCGATCTCGTCCAACATGGCGCGAGAGATCCCGCTTGCTGGAAGAAACGTTTTCGAACTGGCCAGCCTTGCCGCCGGCGTGATTCTCAATCCATCGGCCGATGGCCGCTACGTCGCTGAAGGCGGTTTCGACAGTTCGGACATCTCCATCGGAGGCGGTCGCTATCGAACCAACGAGTTTCTGATCGATGGCGTGACCGTCATGCTGCCGCAGAACAACAATCACGCCATCACTCCTACTCCGGAAGCCACGCAGGAAGTGAAGGTGATGACGGGGAACAACGGTTCGCAGTTCGGCCGCACGGGAGGCGGAACCATCAACGTCGCCACCAAGGGCGGCACCAATGAGTTCCACGGCAACGGTTGGGAGTATTTCCGGAATCAGCTTTTTCAAGCGAACGACTTCTTCTCCAACACGCGCGGGCAGCAGCGCGGCGAATTCCAATTCCAGATGATCGGCGGCACGTTCGGCGGGCCCATCCGGCGCAACCGCACGTTTTTCTTTGCCGAATACCAGGCCTCGCGGAATCATGTGAACGGCGGAGGCGGTGTAAACACATTCCCAACGGAAGAGCAGCGTCGCGGCGATTTCTCAACCACTCTTACTTCCGACAATCGCGCTATCACCATCTACGATCCGGCCACGACGCAGCTGTCGGCTGACGGCCGCACTTTCACACGCGCGCCATTTGCGGGCAATCGAATTCCGGCCGCTCGCATTGATCGAGTGGCGGCGCGGCTGACGCAGTTCATTCCGGTGCCGAACCGTCCCGGCGAGGGCCCGGCGAAGCTGTTTAATTGGGGCTTCAACAACCAGAACGACGTAAACAGCGATCAGGGGTCTCTGCGGCTCGATCATCGTTTCTCGGAAAAGCACAGTATCTTCGGCCGCGGGACGCGCACCGTGACGCGCATCGTCAGTCCGGCCTTGTTCGGCACGATCGCCGACACCGGCGGAGACGATCAGGTACAGGCCTACGTGAACGCGGTGATCAACGGCACGTACATTTTGAGCCCGCACAGATTGGTGAACTACCGTTACGGTCTGACGCGGAAAGTGCAGAACACACATCCTACCTATCTAAACGACATCCGGCTGGCGGATCTCGGGTTTCCCGATACCGTCGCCAAGAACGCGCAACTGCAGATCTTTCCGCAGATATCGATGAGCGGATACACAGACATTGGAACCGCGCCGCCGCGCCGCGTCAGCAACGACATTCATGCATGGGTTGCCGACGCGACGGAAATACACGGCCGTCACACCATCAAGTACGGGGTCGATGTTCGCGTCTACAACCAGAACCCGTTTAACGCGTCGGCGGCGGCGGGCGCCTACTCATTCGCCAACACTTTCACTCAGGGGCCCGACCCGTTGCGCGCCACGCGCGGGTCTGGCGACGGCTTTGCATCGTTTCTCACCGGATACGGCACGGGCATGATTCAGTACTCGCCTGCGTTCCGTATTCGCAACGCCTACTACGGACTGTTTGCCAGCGACGACATTCGCCTGGGCAAGCTGACCGTCAATCTTGGTTTGCGCTGGGAGTACGAGCAGCCGCGCACGGAAAAGTATGACCGCTTCGCCAACTTCGACTTCAACCGCGAGTTTCCCGTGAAGCCGCTTTTCGGCGCGACTCCGAAAGGCGTTCTGACACAGGCGGGCCGTGAGAATTCGCCGCGCGGACAGTTTGATGTGGCGAGCAGGAATTTTGGACCCTCGATCGGCATCGCATACAGAGTGCGCACGAACATGGCTATTCGCGCAGCGTATGGAATCGTTTACAGCCCGCGCATCGGATATCCGAACTCGCGCAATTTCGGGGCGTCGGGAGAGGAGTTGACCACGCAATGGGTCTCCAGCCTGGACGGCGCGACGCCGCTCTATCCGTTCAGCAATCCTTATCCCGCGGGCATTTTCATTCGCAGCGACAAGGAAGCGGATCGCCGCTTGATGGGACAGACTCTTACCGTGACGGCGCGCAACAGCAGGAACAACACGTACATGCAGCAATGGAATTTCACTATTCAACGCTCGCTGCCTGGGAACTGGACCATTGAAACGGCCTACGTGGGAACGCGCGGAATCCGGCTGCCGCTCGCCGTGCAGTTCGACCAACTGCATCCGATGTACCAGAAGTTCGGCACGGATCTGAACCGTCTCATCGCCAATCCTTTCGCCGGCCAGGTATCGACGGGGCCATTGGCGGCAGCCACCGTCACGCAGGGGCAGTTGCTACGCCCGTTCCCGCAGTATCTGAATGTTTCAACCTTCATTCAGACGGCCGGATACTCCCAGTATCACGGCATGAATCTAACCGCCGAGAAGCGCTTCTCCCGGGGATTGACTCTGCTGCTGGCCTACACAACCAGCAAGACCATCGATAGTGGAGCGGGCCGCGTGATCGACATCACGGGACTGCAGCCGCCCATCCAGAATCAATATGATTTGCGATCGGAAAAATCGCTTTCCCAGCAGGACGTTTCGCAACGGCTTGCCATGGCGCATAGTTGGGAAGTGCCGGTGGGTCGTGGAAGATCGTTTCTCAGCAATGCTTCGCGCCCGGTGGATTTCATGATTGGCGGTTGGAGTCTGAGCGGGCAGGCCACGTTCCAAATTGGATTCCCATTGGGTTTGACCAGCATCGGAAACAGCGGAGTGTTTTCCGCCGTGCAGCGGCCGAACAACGTTGGCCGCTCCGCTACTCTTTCGGGCGACGTGCAGGACCGGTTGGGCCGTTACTTTGATACTTCGGCGTTCACCGTCCCCGATACTTTCACTTTCGGCAATACCGGCCGCGCGCTGCCCGACACGCGTGGGCCCGGACGGCGCAACTACAACTTCGCATTGTCGAAGAAGTTTCCCATCACGGAACGATTCAGCGCGCTGTTTCGAGGCGAGGCGTACAACCTGACCAATACACCTAACTTCATTTTCCCCGGCCTGTGGGGCAGATCTCCAGATCTGCAAGGCGGTCTCCAGACCGCCTCTGCCGGGAGTGATCGCAAGCCTGATTCGGCTGCGCGGCAGCCGGTGGCCTCTCACGAGGCCACGCGGGATCTGGAGATCCCGCGGCAGGTCTGGAGACCTGGCCCCACAGAGCAAAGAAAATCTTCGCAGAGTAGTGCATGGCTTGAGACAGTGCTCGTCGCAGCTCTCTTGGCTTCGCCGGTTTTCGCGCAGCCCGCCATCGACGTTGGCGCGCAACGGCAGCTTTTTCTGGACGACCGCTTCGTTCGTGAGGCGAAGGGCGTCCAATTCGTCGTGCACCAGCCGCGCAAGACAGGCGAACTGTCCATTCCAAATGAGGAAGGTTGGCCGCTGGGCGGCTACGCGAGCGTGCTCTTCGATAGCGGAACGTATCATGTCTACTACACGGCGCGGGACGCCATCTGTTATGCACGTTCGCGCGACGGCATTCATTGGGAACGGCCGGCGCTGCATTTGGCGAAGATTGACGGAAACACGCGAAACAATGTTGTACTCGGCTACGGCGCGGGCGGTGTAAAGGAAGGCACGCACGGTGTGATGGTGTTCATCGACCCCAAAGCGCCGCCCTCGGAACGCTTCCGTCTGGTGGCGAATCCGGAAGAGTTTCGCCGCATGCTGCAAGTCTTCTCGTCGCCGGATGGAATCCATTGGAAGCATACGCATCGCGATGTGATGGTGTTTGACGATTCGAAAAAACCGCACCATCTGGATACCCTGAATTCCATATTCTTCGACGATCGCCTTGGCAAATATGTCGCCTATGTCCGGCGCAACAACAGGATACCGGGAGAGCCGGCCCCGCAAGGCAGAATGGTCGCGCGCGCCGAATCCGCCGATCTCGCCAAGTTCGGGCACATCGATCAGACGCAATATGTGTTTGGTTCAGATGCAGTGAATATCCGGCACTACGATCCGCTGCGCAAGGCGGAGACAACATTGATCGACATTTACACGAACGGCGCCGTCAAATACCCCTACGCACAGGATGCCTACTTTTTGTTTCCGGCGGTTTATTATCACTACGGCGCGCATTTGACGGAGTTCCGCAAAGAGCTTCCTATTAATGCCGGCGTGTTGGACGGCCGCTTCGCCGCCAGCCGCGACGGCATCGAATGGAACCGCTACGATTGGCGGCCGTTCATTCCCACGGGGATGCAAGGCGAATTTGATTCGCGGCGCGTCTATCCGGCATATGGAATCGTGCCGTCGCTCAACGGGCGCGAGTTGTACTTGTACTACCTGGGCACCAACGATACGCATGGCTGGGATCGCGATGACAAAAACAACCGGCTGTTGACGGCCGCCGGTGTGAAACCGCAGCCGCTGGAACGCGCCATCAGCCGCGTGGTTCTGCGCCGCGACGGATTTGTTTCCATACGGGCAGGACACGCCGGCGGTGAGTTCGTGACGCCGCCGATGACATTCACCGGCGAGCAACTGGTGTTGAATGCCGACACATCGGCGTTGGGCGAGATTCAAATAGAGGTGCAGGACAAGCAGGGGAAACCGGTGCCCGGCTTCGCGCTCGCGGACGCCGACATCATTCATTCCACCAACGAAATCTCGCGGCCGGTGTCGTGGAACGGCATGTCGAGTTTGGCGAAGTTGGCGAGCCAAACCATCCGGCTGCGATTCGTGCTGCGCGACACTGACATTTACGCGTTTCAATTCCGGGACCGGCCGTCGATCTAGCGTCATGCGAACACTCATCTGCATCGCCATTGCCTGCGCCGTCCCCGCATTCCCCCAGGATCGTCAGCGAGAAACTCTCCATCATCTGCTACAGGTGCTGCGCCCTAGCCGCCCCCCGGCGAACGGCCGCATCAATGCCATCGACAAGACGTTGGAGGAATGGCAGCGCAGAACCGGAGAGCTGCCGCCTGACTTTGACAAAATGCCGTCCATTCCGGGATTGCCCGATCCTTTATTGATGCGGGACGGCGGACGAGTAGCCACGCCGCAACAGTGGATCAAGCAGAAAGAGTATCTGCGAAAGCAGATCGAACATTGGATGTTCGGTCGCATGCCGCCCGCTCCCGGAAACGTCACCGAGGAGATCACGGCAACGCGCCAGGAAGGACGCGCGACCATCCGCGAAGTGACGCTGCGCTTCGGGCCATCGCATCGCGCAACGTTGCGAATCGAGCTCATCTTGCCTGAGGGCAAAGGGCCATTTCCGGTGTTTCTGACGAATCACGCGCGCAACCGGCCGTGGATTTATACTGCCGTTCGTCGCGGCTATGCGGTGTGCATCTATCACGCCACCGATCCGCGTTACGGCAACGGCGACGATTCGGACGCCTGGATCGATGTGTACCCGGAATTCGACTTCTCCTGCCTCGCGCGATGGGCTTGGGCGGCATCGCGTGCCATTGATTATCTCTACAACGTGCCGGAGATCGATCGCGCCAAGATCGGATTGACCGGACATTCGCGCAATGGCAAGCAGGCATTAGTAGCGGCGGCATTCGATGAACGCATCGGCGCGGTGATTCCTTCCAGCGGCAACAGCGGTGAATGCGATCCGTGGCGCTATACGACGGAGCCGTTCGCCAACGAGAGCATCGAATTGCTTGCTGGCGGGCAATCGCACTGGTTTCATCCGCGGCTGCGCTTTTTCGCCGGTCGAGAAGACAAACTGCCCGTTGATCAGAACACATTGCTCGCATTGGTAGCCCCGCGCGGACTGATGCTGTATTCGGGTTATGCCGAATCGGCGGGAAACCCGTTCGGCTTTGAGCAGGCCTATCGCGACGCGCTGCGCGTCTATCGTTTCCTGGGCCGCGAACAAAACATCTGGCTCCACCTGCGCGATGGAGAGCACGAAACCACGGCCGGCGACATTGAGAATTTCATCGACTTCTTCGACGCGGTTTTCGGACGGCGTCCGCGTCCTAAAACGGAGACGTGGATTCACGGCTACAGCTTCGACAATTGGAAAAAGCTGTCAGGGGAGAACGTGAATGCCGCCGCGCATACGGCGCGTACATTCCGCATTCCATCGTCAGCCGATGCATTTACGGCTATGAGAGGCGCGCTTCGGAAGCAGCTGGAATGGGCCTTGGGCGAAGAGCCTCCATTCCTGCGCAACATACGCCGCAACATTTTGCCCGAAGAGACAGCTGGCGGCGATGGCTGGCTGGCCGGGTTATTTCATCGACCTTCGAGCGATCGCACCGTGCAAGCTGCTATTCGTCAGGAAGGCATGGAGTGGAAGGAACTGCCGTTCGGCGATGGACTCAAGGCGGATTTGTTTTTGCCTGCCGCGAAGACGACTGTAAAACTCCCTCTAGTCATCTGGCTGCACGGATACAGCTATCAATACGGGTGGTCCATCATGAGCCCGTGGTCCTCGCGCGGTTCCGAAGCGCGATTGGATCAACGCCCGTCGTTTCCGAGCTTAGTGAAGCGTGGATTCGCCGTGCTTGCCTTCGATCAGATTGGATTCGGAACGCGCGTGCGCGACGCGAAAGAGTTCTATCAACGCTATCCGCGCTGGTCGTTGATGGGTAAGATGACCGCCGATACCGTGGCCGCTATCGATGCCGCGGCGGCGCTTGATCTCATCGATCCCGCGCGCATTTTTCTAATGGGCTATTCGCTCGGGGCGAAAGTCGGGCTGATGGTGACCGGCATGGACAGCCGTGTGCGCGGGCTGGCAGCCGTCAGCGGATTCGACCCCCTGCGCTTGGCTAGCGCCGATCGCGGCGTGGAAGGCATCCGCCACTATTCTCATCTGCACGGTTTAATGCCGCGGCTTGGATTTTTCACCGGGCAGGAACCGCGAGTGCCATTCGACTTTGATGCCGCACTTGCGCTGGCCGCTCCACGTTCCGTACTGCTGGTTGCTCCGGAACTGGATCGCTATGCACGAATCGACGACGTGAGGGCGGAGATCGCCGAAACAAGAAAGGCCTGGGATGTTCTGGGCGCAAAGGAAGCGTTCCGCTTCGACACGCCGGCGGATTTCAATCATTTCAAGCGGCCGCTGCAGGAGCGCGTATTCGATTGGTTGAATGAGGCGAAAGGGAAATAAGATGCGGTTACGTACGTCGATACTGGCGCTTGCTGCGATTGTGAATTTGTGGGGACAGGCGCACCGTTCTGTGATCCTGGGGCGTGTGACGGATGCGTCGGGCGCGGCGGTGCCGGGCGCGGCTGTGCACGTGATCGCGAAATCCACAAACACGACACGCACTGCCACCACCAATGCCGGCGGCAACTACGAGGTGTCCGGACTCTTCCCGGACACCTACCGGATTGAGGCGGCCAGTGCTGGTTTCAAGAAAACGGTGGTGGACGACGTAGCGCTCACCAGCGGCCGTAGCGTGGAAGTCAACTTGCGCGCCGAAATCGGCGAATTGAAAGAGACCGTGACGGTGACGGCCGAAAAACAACTTCTGGATACGACGAATGCCGATACGAACACGATCATCGGCACGCGTAAAGTGATGGATCTGCCAATTGGGCAAGGCCACGCAAGTTACCTCTTTCTCGCCTTGCCGGGAGCCGATTCCGCGTCCGCCGCCGGACGCGGTGGAAGCGGCATGGACGTGCAGCCTATTCAGCGGCAGGGCACATCGCAAACGCGATTCAACGGATCGCCGCAGGGAACCACGGAGTACACGCTGGATGGCACGCCGAATACGCAGCGCGGCAATAGCTTGGCGGGCGGCGGCTCGGCGTTCAACCCCAGCGCTGAGGTGGTGCAGGAAGTGCGCGTGCAAACGAACACGTTCGATTCGAGTATCGGGCACACCGGCGGAGCGACCGTGGACCTGGTGTTGAAAGGCGGAACGAACGAATTGCACGGCAGCGCGCTCGGGTTCTTCCGAAGCCCGGAATGGAATGCGAATTCGTGGTCGGGGAATCGCGGCGGAGTGCCTCGTCAGGATTTCACCTATCGGCGCTACGGATTCACGGGTGGAGGGCCGGTGTGGATTCCCGGCCTCTTCAACGGGAAGAACCGCACATTTTTTCACTACGGTTTTGAACGCTGGAGTTCGTTGAGTCCCAATCCACCAACATTCATTACCGTTCCCTCGCCGGAACAGATCGGCGGAGATTTTTCGAAATTGCTGCGCATCGGCGGTCTGTATCAACTCTACGATCCGGACACGGGCCGCGCGGCTGCGGGCGGACGCATCCAACGTACGCCACTTGCCGGGAATATCATTCCCGCCAGCAGGATTCATGCCATGTCCAAAACTCTGAGCGCTCTGTGGCCGCAGCCGAACAACGCCGGCACCGCCGACGGCCAGCTCAACTTCAGTTACAACAACGCTCCGAACCCGCGTAAATACTGGTCTTCCACGCTGCGGCTGGATCACAGCCTTACGGATAAACACCGCTTGTTTGGGCGCATGATCTTGTCGCAGAGCACCATTCCCTCCGACACGCTTTTCGGACGCACCGATATTCCCGGCATCGACCTGACCGGCAAGAATCGCGACGTTGCGTTCAGCGATGTGTGGACCATCAGTTCTTCATTCATCGCGGATTTTCGCGCCTCCATCATGCGCTTTCATTGGCTGTCCACTCCGATGGGTCTTGGTTTGCCTTTTCAGAGTTACGGGCTGGGAAACCTGACATCGCTTCTGGACACAACGCGTACGGGATTCCCGGCGGTGGTTGTCGGCGGCTACACGGGGTTCACAAACTCTGCCGGATCGCGCGACATTTCGGACATTCGCAACGCCTCGGCTCATTTCACGAAAGTGGCGGGCCAGCACGGCGTCAAGTTCGGCGCGGAATTGCGCTGGTACATCGACAACCGCGGCAACGAAGATCTCTTTCGATATCAATTTCCGGGCAGCTATAGTAATGGACCGCTGGACAATTCCCCTGCGCCGCCCATCGGCGCGGGCCTGTCGGATTTTCTGCTCGGCCGGTTCGCGTCGGCAACGGCGTCGCAGCCTTCGAAGGCGGCAAATCTCTCCACTTATCAGGGCTTTTACATTCAAGACGATTGGAAGGTCGCGCCGCGATTCACCGTGAACATCGGATTGCGCTACGAACGCGAAGGCCCGCCGACAGAGCGCTTCAACCGTTCACTTTCCGGATTCGATTTCAACTCGGCCAATCCGGTGAGCGCGACGGCGCGGGCGAATTATGCCGCCAGTCCGATTCCGGAGATTGCGGCGTCGCAATTCCTGGTTCGCGGCGGCGTGTTGTTCTCCGGCGTCGGGGGGCAGACTCGAACATCTTACGCCACGGACCGCAACAACTTCGCGCCGCGCATCGGCGCCGTTTACCAAGTGACTCAGGACATGGTGATCCGCGCCGGTTACGGACTCTTCTACATTCCGTACGGGCAGCGCTTCTTCTCTAACGAAGGCGGCGTTCCGGGATTCGATGTGACTACGACGTCCTTATCCACGCCCGATAGCGGCCTGACATTCAACCGCACTTTCGACAATCCCTTCGCCGCTGGGTTGGACAAGCCGACCGGCAGCACCTTAGGACCGCTCACCTTTACCGGCCAGGCAATCAATCTCCGTGCACTGGGGAACATGCCCAATGCGTACAACCAGCGCTGGCAGTTCTCTTTGCAGCGGCGCATGGCTGGGGTGTGGAAGATGGATCTGCGTTACGTCGGCAACCACACGGTGAAAATGCCCATCGCAAGCAATGTGAATGCCCTTCCCAACAGCTATCTGAGCCGGTCGCCGGAGCGCGACAACACGGTGAACAATCAGTTGACGGGGTTGGTGAACAATCCGTTTTTCGGCGTGAGCGGCGTTGGCGGAACCATCGGCACATCGCGGACTATCGCACGCTCGCAACTGCTGCGGCCCTATCCGGAGTTCGGCGCGCTGACGCTTTTCAACAACCAGGGATGGAGCACGTATCACGCGCTGCAAGTCGAATTGGAGCGAAGCCTGACGCGCGGGTTCACGGTGCAGACGTCGTACACGTTCGCCAAAACCATAGACGGCCTCGACTATCTCAATGAAGGCGATCCTGTTCCGGAACGTGTGATTTCGGCGGCGAACCGGCCGCACATTTTCCGCTTCCTCGCTCTTTACGAATTGCCGTTCGGCAAAGGACGCCGTTACGGCGCGGGATGGAGCGGCGCGTCCTCCTATCTGATCAGCGGTTGGCAGATACAATCATTTTCGTTTTTGCAAAGCGGCGCGCCGCTGGCGTGGGGCAACGTGCTTTTTCGCGGCGATGTGCACAACCTTCCCGTATCCTCGCAAGGCCCCGACCAGATGTTCAACACAAATGCCGGGTTCGAAAAAACCACCGCCCTACAATTGGCGTCGAACCTTCGTACGTTCCCCAGCAAGCTCGCCGGAGTGCGCAATACTCGCGAGACGAACACCGATTTCTCGGTTATCAAGAACAACCGCATCGGCGAGAGACTGCAAGTACAGTTCCGCGCGGAAGCTTACAATTGGTGGAATCAGCATTTTTTTGTGAGCGCGAACACTACTCCGACCAACGCGGCATTCGGCACGACGACGGCGGCAACCAGCCCGCGCGCAGTGCAACTCGGTGTACGGGCGACGTTCTGATATGAGGCTCTCCCGCCGTCAGCTTCTGGGGTCCATCGCGGCAGCGGCTTGCAACGCGCATGCGGCAGACGCCGCCGATATCGGGTCGCGCAAGCAGCTGTTCATCGACAGGAAATGGATTCGCAATGCACGCGGCGTGCAGCTGAATGTCAATCCGCCGCAAAAGGATGGCATCGTTCTGGAAGGAACGGTGGATTGGGAAAAAGAGCACATCGGCAGCTACCTCTCTGTGATTGAGCATGAGGGCATGTTGAGGATGTGGTACATGGCCTTCGCCGGGAAGGGCGGCGGGCGGCTCTGCTACGCGACATCGAGCGACGGTGTTCACTGGCAACGCCCGAAATTGGGATTGGTGGAGTTTCAGGGATCTCGCGAGAACAATATCGTTCTGGGAAGTTTTCGGGAAGGCGCGGTGATGCTGGATCCGGTTGCGCCGCCCCAGGAGCGATTCAAGACGCTGGCCTCCTACGGAGGGAAGCGGCCAAGTGCGCTGGGCGTCAGTACCATTGGCAGCCTGATGCTAATGTCGTCGCCGGATGGTATTCATTGGAACCGCGAGAGACAGGTATTGCCGTTTCATCCCGATTCGATGAACACGCTGTTCTGGGACCAGCGCATCGGGAAGTACGCCGCGTATTTGCGCGGATGGAATCCGCTGCGTGTGGCGGTGCGCGCGGAGATCGCGCGTGATCAAGTTTGGAATACTTGGCCGTTTCAGAGTGGCGTGACGCCACGGTATCTGTGGAGTTTCCTCACAAAAGGAACTGAAGTGTGGCCCCCCGCCATTACCAAGGAGATGCCTACGGTGATCGCCGCGGATTCGTCGGACCCGAAAAATTGCGACATCTACACTCCCAACGTGCAGCCGTATCCATGGGCGGATGATGTTTATCTGGCGTTTCCATCGATGTTCCGTCACACTGCGCCTCCGGGATCGAATGGAATTCCGATGGCCGGAGTGTTGGACGTGCAATTGGCGGTGAGCCGCGACGGAATCACTTTCCTGCGCGAGGACCGGCGGTCGTACGTTTCGCGCGGACTGCCAGGCGACGCCGACAGCCACAGCATCTATATGGGACTCGGCCTTATCCGAAGAGGCGCGTACCTTTATCAATACTACGCGGGCGGTTCCACGGATCACGCCGCCAGTCTAAAAGGCCGCAGCGCGCTGATGCGGGCGAAGCAACGGCTGGATGGATTTGTTTCAGTGGATGCGACGCGCTCCGGCGGCGCCTTCACAACCCCTCCGCTGATTTTCCGCGGAAAGTCTTTGCATCTGAATATCGACGCCTCCGCTTTGGGCACGGCAATGGTAGAGATTCTGGATGCGGAGGGCCGTCCGGTAAAGGGATTCGAACTCGAAGATTGCGCTCCTATCACCGCGAACGACGTGGCATTCCCCGTGAAGTGGACGGGCGGCAAGGAACTTTCTACGCTCCAAGGGAAACCGGTAGCGCTGCGGTTCCTGTTGGCAAATGCGAAACTGTTCGCGTTCCAATTCGCGGATTGAGATGACTCGAACCATCACGGTAATTATTTTCTGTGCGTTGGTGCTGTGGCTCGCGATGCCGCAGCAGCGGGTGCCCGTGGCCATCCAAGGTTCGGATGCGAGTGTCGCACTGCGCGTGACTTTCGGCGAAAGGAGAAGCGGCACTCTTTCGTACGATGGCTCCGTGGCGGCGCGCGGTGGACGTGTGCTCCGCCTCCGGCCGTGGCGATTTTTTGAGAACGACGCCATTCTTTCCACGACATCCTGGAAGCTCACCATTAAGCGCGGTCCGATGGAGAATCAACCGGACCGGCCCGTGATGCTTGCCGACGGAGCGGTAGTGCCCCGGACTTTTGTCCCCGCGGGTTTGTTTGTTTCGGTCTCTTCCGGTACCGAATCGCTCGATTTCCAAACGGCGCAAGGAACGTTCAGCGTCGGCGTTGGCGGCCTTGCATTTGGTGCGCCGCTGACTTTTCTACGGGGAGACGTACGCGTGGAACGAGTCCCGGATTCCTTTCGTGTGAGCACCGCGGCGGAAGAGGAACACGACTATCCTTCTTTCTGCGTCACGCGTGGCGGGGGAACGTGGCTGCTGTGGCAGGCCTATCGAAACAACGGCGATCACATCTACGCGCGATCGCCGGATGGTGCGATTGCACGAGTCACACCGGAGAAGGCCGACGTGTTTCGCTCCGCGGTTGCTGAGGACGAAGCCGGCCGCATCCATGTGATGTGGGCCGAACGCCAGGAAAGCCACTGGGAGTTGCAGGAGCGCATCTGGCAGAACGGCGTTTGGGGACCGAAACGAAAAGGGCCATCCGCCGGAACGCCGAACTTCTATCACAAATTGATCGCGTCTAAGGACGGCGCGCTTCAACTGATTTGGGTTGGCCACGAGGGCGGCAAGTCCTTCCTTTATCATTCGTCTCTGCGAAACGGGCAATGGACATCGGCGCGGCAAATCGGCGGCCCCAGCGTGTGGAGTCCCGACGCGGCCATTGACGCACAAGGGAATCTTCACGTCTCATGGGACAGTTACGCCAAGGGCAACTACGATATCAACTACCGCGTCGTTTCGCGATCCGGAGAATTGGGCGCGATCGAGATGGTGACGAAGTCGCCGCTGTTTGAAGCGCATGCCTCCATCACCATTGACGGCGAAGGCAGACCGTGGCTTGCGTGGGATGAATCGGGAAGCAACTGGGGCAAAGACTTCAATCACGCCGATCAGAATCGCGCCACCACGTTATATGCGAATCGCGGAGTTCGCGTGGCGGTGCGGCACAACGGAACGTGGATGCAAGCGGGCGAATTTGCCACCGCCGTTCCGGAGCGTATCGCGAGATACGCACAGTTGCCCAAACTCGCCGCTGATTCGTCAGGACGTGTGTGGGCGTTGTTTCAAATCCGCACCAGCGCGGAGAGCACGCATGACGACGTGTGGGCCACCGGCGGATTGTGGGATCTCTACCTCACCTCGTTTGATGGCCGCGAATGGCTGCCCGCGTCGATGATTCCGGATTCCTCCACGCGCCCGGAAGCGCCGTTCGAACTCAAGGCCGCTGGGAGTGGTGTGTCGCTCGCCTGGGCAACCGGCGGACGAAGCTATAGCGGCAAATCCGGCAATCATGAACATCCAACCATGTCGCATTACGACATATACACGGCATCGGCCTCAGCGCGGGCGGTGAGCGGGCGTGTGCAACTCAGCGAACTGACCGAGCCCGTCGTGCGGCAGCAAACAATTCATCTCGATGAGCGTGGAGACGTCGCGCGCATTCGGGCCTACCGCAGCATCGTGCAAAACGCCGAATACCGGATCGTCCGCGGCGACTTTCATCGCCACACGGAGATTTCATTCGATGGCGCGGGCGATGGTTCGCTGGAAGATTACTACCGCTACATGCTGGACGGCGCGGACATGGACACGGGCATCATGGGCGATCACAACATGGGCGGCGACATGGAATACAACTGGTGGCGCACGGAAAAATCGTACGACCTGTTCCATATTCCCGGGCGCTTCACACCGCTGTTCGGGTATGAGCGCAGTGTGCGTTTTCCAAACGGACACCGCAACGTCATCTTCGATCACCGCGGCGTGCGCACGCTGCCCATCTCACCGCAAGAGAATCAGGGCGTCGTGAACAGCGGCGGAATTCTGTATCCCTATCTGCGTCAGAATCGCGGCATCTGCATGGAACATTCGCTGGCCACGAATCAGGGCACGGATTATCGCGACAACGATCCGGACCTGGAGCCGCTGGTGGAGATTTACCAGGGCTATCATGCGAGTTACGAATACGCCGGAGCTCCGCGCGCCGAATCGGAATCGAGCCGGCTTACCATGCACGGTCCGCTGCAGCCCGCCGGATTCTGGTGGAACGCGCTGGCGAAAGGTTTGAAGCTTGGGGTGCATGCGAGTTCCGATCACATCTCCACACATTGCAGCTAGGCGATGGTGTTCACGCCCTCGAATGAGCGCGCGCCCATCGTTGAGAACATGCGCAAGAGGCATGCCTACGCCGCGACGGATAACATCATTGT
>JACPVQ010000233.1 GCA_016191645.1 Candidatus Solibacter usitatus | reverse complement strand
ATATACTCAATTTTGAATTTGCATTTCCAATTTAAAAAAATAGATTTTTATTATACTGCGCGTCAAGAGTTGTTGCGCCGAAATGCAGGCGGAAGGCGAGCCGGTTCGCTGGATTCGCAGCTTCTTTCTGCCTGGGACGCAGCAGACACACTGCTATTTCGAAGCCAAGGCCCTGGCGGGCGTTGAAGAAGCGAATCGCCGCGCGCGCATTCCATTAACGTGTATCTCTGAAGTGATGGAGATGACGCCGGACGGGTTGTAGCCCCGATGTTTCAACGCCCTTGTACTACGTAGACTTTGTACGGTGGGGCAAGCTTTCAGCTTGCGCGAGGCTTCAGCCTCGCTTTTGGCCGAGCGGGCTGAAGCCCTTTGCAAGCTGAAGCTTGCCTACGGAGCCACGAAGTTGGTTGCCGCTTCGCTGCGCTGGTGTCCGCGCCCAGAATTCAAGGCCAAGCCTCTTCCTTCCTACGAACGCAAGGCGACTCCAGGGGCGGTGGCGGCGGCCCTTCGCGCGGGCACCCAACAGGCGAGCAAGGCGACCATCGTCAACAGCGCGCAAACAGCGGCCAGCGTCAGGGGATCGAAGGGCTGCACACCGTAGAGCGAAGCTTGCAACACCTTGACGCTGGCCGCTGAGATGACGAGTCCCATCGCGCCGCCTAAGATTGCCAGCCTCATTCCATCCCACGCCACCATGCGCATCACTTCGCCGCTGCACGCGCCCAGCGCCATGCGGATGCCGATCTCCTGCCGCCGCATCTCCACGGTATAGGCGAGGATGGCATAGATTCCCAAACACGCCATCAGCAGCGACAATGCGGAGAAGGCGGCGAGTAGAAACATCTGCTGGCGGCGGTTGGCTTGATCGAGAGCGAGCAACTCTTCGAACGTTCGCGGCGATGCGATCGGTTGATCGGGATCGATTTCCTGAATCGCCTGCCGGATGGAATTGACCAGCCGCTCCGGCGACGCAGTGCGCGAGCGCACCAACAGCTGGCTGACGAATGTCCCGGCCACTTGCCGCAGCGGAACATAGACCGCGGGCTTCGGCTTCCAATCGTAACCGCGCTCATTGATCTCCTTGACGACGCCGACAATGGTGCGCCAGCGCGGTTTGTTGTCGCGCTCGGAAAATGTCATGCGCTTGCCCAGCGCGGATTCGCCAGGGTGGAAGGTGCGCGCGTAGGATTCGTTGACGATGATGGCATCGACGGCTCCCTCGCGATCGGAGGCGTTGAAGAAGCGGCCCGCGGCGAGCGTCGCGCCGATGGTCTGCAGGTATCCATTGGTTCCGTTGCGCGTCAGCATATCGCCCGCTTCAAAGCGCCCGGGCGGAGTGCGGCCTTCAATGGCGAAGCCGCGGCTATTGCCGATGGAGAAGAACGGAGGCGTGCTCGCAAAATCCGCCGCTGCCACATCCGGCAAGGCGCGAATCTTTTCCACCATGCGTTCGTAGAAATCGAATCGCTTCGTGTCGTCGGCGTATTTGAGAGCGGGCACGCTGACGCGCATGGTGAGCAGCTGAGCGGGCCGGAAGCCGAGATCGGTTTGCCAGATGGCGACCAGGCTGCGAATCATGAGACCCGCGCCGCCCAGCAGCACCACCGTCAACGCGACTTCCGCCACGACAAGAATCCCGCGCATGCGTACGGCGGAGCGCGCCGCGCCTGTTCGCGAATCCTGCCGCAGCAGATTCATCAGCGGCGCGCGCAGTACGTGAAGAACAGGAGTCACCGCCGCCAGGACGGCTGCCCCCAAGCTGATGAGCGTTGCGAAAAGCAGAACGCGAATATCGATCTCGATGGCGACCGTTCCCTTCAGCGCCTGCGGAATGAAGTTTTCCAGAACACGGCGCGCCGCGAACGCCAGCAGCACGCCTGCCGTTCCTCCGCTGAGCGTCAGGAACAGCGTTTCGGAGAACACATGGGCCAGCAAGTCGCCCGCCGAGGCGCCCAGGGCCGTGCGCAGCGCCATTTCGCGTTGGCGTCCAGTGGCTCGCGCCAGGAGCAAGTTGGCCACATTCGCGAAAGCAATGAGCAGCACGATTCCCGCCGCGCCCATCAGAATTAACAGCGAAGCGCGCACATCGCCCGCCAGCGCGTCGCGCAGCGATTCCACGCGCGCGCTCATGCGCGGATCCGTGTCGTCGGGATACGCCTGGTTCAAACGCGATTGGATGGTGCGCAGTTCGGCGTCAGCCTGAGCCACGCTCACTCCCGGTTTCAAGCGTCCAAAGCAGGTGAGGAAATGCGAGCCGCGCATCGCCTTCTGCTGCGGCGTGAAACCGATGGGCATCCATAATTCCATCTCGCCGCCGAAGCGGAACCACGATGGCATCACACCGGCGACGCGCATGGCCCGTCCGTTGATCTGCACCTTGCGATGCAGGATTCCCGCATCGCGGCCGTAACGCCGTGTCCACAGGCCCTCGCCGATGATGACTGCGTCCGGCTGCGGATGGTCGTCCGCCGCAGTGAACCAGCTTCCCAGAACCGGCGTCACTTGCAGCATCGGAAAAATGTTGGCGGTCACATTGCGGCAGCGAACCTCTTCGGGAATGCCGTCGCCCGTCAAGACAGCGCGGCACGATGAAGTGGCGGCCATGTCGTCGAATGATTTCGCTTCCCGCTTCCAATCGAAAAAGTTCGCCGGCGCGGGCGTGTTCTTTGGATAGCCGACCCATGCGGCCTCTTCGTAAACGGCCACCAGCCGGTTTGCATCGGGGTATGGAAGCGGATTGATGACCAGCGCATCGAGCGCGCTGAAAATCGCTACATTGACGCCGATGCCAAGAGCGAGCGTGAGAATCGCCAGCAGCGAGAATCCAGGTTGTTTGCGCAGACCGCGGACGAGTTGGGTAGGGCTAGGCAGGGAGAGCCGCATTCCCGTATTATGCGGATGCGCATCGTGGAACGCCACGCCGCCGGCCGCAACATTTGTGTCCTCCCTCAATCGTGCTGGCCGAAAACCACCACCGCGGTGGTAAGCGGCCACGCGGCGGAATTGGCCGCGCTTGATTTTCAACTACTTAGAAGTGGCATGGAATCTGCATATTGTAACGGTGGAGAATCTATGAATACCTCTACCATTACCAAAACATTTCTCAACGCCGCCGTTTTGATCGCAACCACCGGTCTGATGGCCCAGACGCCTTCTGAAAACAAAGGCGCGTGGCGGAAGTTCGGCGATGCCAACCGCACCGCGTCCAATACGGAGGCTCTTCCCGCGCCGCCCGCGTTTGAAGAACCCGCCGCCTCCGCCCCCGCGCCGGCCGGTCAGCTCACCATTCAGGCCGGAACATTTCTCACCATTCGTGTCAACGACTGGCTTTCTTCCGACCGCAATCAACAGGGCGATGTTTTCATGGCCACTCTGGTGAAGCCCGTGGTGGTGGATGGCATTGTCGTCGCGCGACGCGGGCAAACCGTGAGCGGCCGCGTGATGGAGGCGCAGAAAGCGGGGCGCATGTCCGGCGTTTCCAAACTCGGCATTCAACTCACCGATCTAACGCTGGCCGATGGAACGCAGTTGCAGGTGCAATCGCAACTGGTGTCGCATTCGGCGGGCACATCCGTGGGACGCGACGCGGGAGCGATTGCCGGAACCACGGGATTGGGCGCAGCCATCGGCGCGGCCGCGGGCGGGGGCGCCGGAGCAGGCATTGGAGCGGCAGCCGGCGCGCTGGCCAGCGTGATTGGCGTCATGAGCACGCGCGGAAAAGCAACCGTCATTCCCTCCGAAGCCGTGCTCACGTTTCGCGTGGAAAGCCCCGTTGCGGTGTTGACCGATCGCGCGCCCCAAGCGTTCCGCCCCGTGGAGCAGGGCGATTATGAGAAGACCGACAGGCCATCGCGCACCGTTGTGCACGCGCCCAACTACGGGTACGCACCCTATCCTTATTACTACTACGGCGGGTTTGGATACTACGGACCACGCTTTTACGGACCGCGTTTCTATGCCGGACGTTCCTTCGGCGGACACTTCGGCCGCCGCAGGTAGCGAACGTGTGGCGCTCTCAGCGTTGACATCGAATGGCCGTCTCATGGAAGATACGACCGTGAGGAAGCGGTTCGGAACAGCTGCTCGAACGCTGTTACTCTTGTTGCCGTCGATGAGCGGGGCGCAAAGCCCGGCCTCTTTTTCGGTCGCCGCTTTCGGGCCTTCCACGCTCGAAATCGATACGCGCCACACGCAGGGAAACAGGTTCGAGTTCACCGTCACCAACAACTCCGCGAACCTCGACTACATCACTATTCAACGCAGTCAGGTGCGATCCAATGGCGCGGAGGTGTTGGGAGTGCCGTCGCCCGAATATGGCGTCTCCATTCCCGGCGGTGGAACGGCCAACATCTGGTTCCGCTGGGATTTTACCGGCCGCATCCAACCGGGAACCTATCAGGCAACGGTCCCCTTTAAGTCGGAATTGACGGGGCAAACGGTCGCCTCGACGATCACCTATGTTGTGAAGGCCGCGCCGAATGAAACGCGCGCGACCATTTCCGGAAACATTCTCTCCGCGGGCGGCGATGCTCTGACAGGGGCGCGGCTCACGCTTACCGATACCGGTGCCGGCCTCGACGAACCGGGTGCGGGTCCGCCGCAACAGCCGGTGTCTGGAAACTTTTCGTTCAGCGTAGTTCCGGGAGAGTACGCATTAACTGTCGACGCGGATGGCTATCAATCCAGCACCAAATACTTTCTCGCGCGCGCCGGCGAACCGGTGGAGTTGAACTACGCATTGGATAGTGTGAGAGCCCGTGTGGATGCCGCCAATGTTTCCGTGCGCGTGGCGAACGTCGCCAGCAGCATTTGGACTATGCGCGCTTCCGCCGACGCCTCCGTTGCCGCCACGGCTCCCATGGGCTCGCCGGCCACGAGCGCATTCCACGGCATCCGCAATGGGGAAGCCGCGTGGACCTCGCCGTTTCCCGGCATTCGTCCGGAAAAAGCAGGCACGGTTTCGCAGTTTCAAGCAGCCGATTGCGACGCCACTCCGTCCGCGGACGGTTCCTCGGTGGCGGCCATGGACTACAACGGAAAGGTTTACTGGATCGATGCGGCAACCGGAGAAACCCGCTGGTCGAGCGATCGCGGCGCGGACCGCAATCCGAAATATCCTCCGAACAGTCCCCTGGGAGCAGGCTTCTTCACTTGCGGAGCGGTGGCGTTGAACTCGAGCGGAACCTTGCTCGCCGCCGGAGGCAGCAACGGTTGGCTGGTGATGTTTGAAACCGCCAGCGGCGCAGTGCGCTGGAGCCAGGGATACTCCGCCGAAATTCGTGCCCTGCGATTTACTCCCGATGGCGAAAGGCTGGCGGTGGGCGCGGGCGATTGGAAGTTCCGCATGCTGGACGCAAACTCCGGTTCCGCGCTCTGGGCGGCCGACAATCAATTCTGGCCGCTCTTTTTCGTCGCTATGGACCCGGAAGCAACGCTGGTGGGATCGGGAAGCAAAGAATCGGAATTCCGGCTGTGGGACGCCGCGACGGGAGAGTTGCGCTGGAAGAAGGCCTACCCCGCCGGCGCATTTGTATCGGGTGGGTCCATCTCAGCCGAAGGCCGCGTGCTGGTAAGCGATTGGGGTCTCGGCATTCGTCTCTACGATGCGGATGGCTCGGATATCTGGACCCGCAAAATCACCAATGCGGCAATGGCCGCGACCGCCGATAACAATTACATCTTCACGGCCGGCTATGCGGCCGGAGGAACGAGAGGTCCGGTCTTCTATCTGCTGGACCGCTTCGGAACCATTCTTTGGGAACACCGCCCCGACACCGCGCGCAACTGCCAAGTGCAAGCGCCCTTCCCGCGCGATTTTTTCAAGTCCGTGGCCATCGCGCGTTCCGGAGATCGCCCGAACGTCACCATACGCGCGTCGGCGGCCTGCGTCGGCGGAAGCGTCTTCACCATGGAGATCCCCGTTGTGGAACAGTGAATCTGACCGAACTCGCCATGGCACGATGACCGCTGCGTTGGGTAATGTCTTCTTAAAAAGGGATACAATCAGAGTTCTACACACGCAAAGGATGCTGATATGAAGACGTTTCGTCCGTTCCACACAATCGCCGTGATGGCGCTCGCCTGGTTCGTCGCCGGGGTGGCAAGTGCCCACGTGACGATATCGCCGCGTGAATCGCAGGCGGGAGCCACGGAGAAGTACACAGTGCGCGTGCCCACCGAAGGCAAGGTGGCGACCACGTCGGCGGAGGTAGAGATTCCGGAGGGCGTGATCTTCGAAACGATGCAGGTTCCCAATGGCTGGACCTACGAATTGAAGCGCAAAGACGATCGGGTGGTGGCCATCACGTTCCAGATGAATGTGAAGCCGGGCGAGTTCGCCGAATTCTCATTCGTGGCCCGGAATCCGCGGGACAAGGCGCAACTGCACTGGACGTTACGGCAAAAATTTGCGGACGGCAAGATGACCGACTTCACGAAGCGGGCAAACGGGGAGCCGATGCCGACCGCCTTGACCAAGCTCAATCCAATCAAGCCCCGGTAGCGCATTCGAAAATGAACCTGGCGTCCTACTTTCTGCCGGTTCGTTCTTGGTTCGTCATTGCGGCTCTGGTTGGCGGCTTGCCGGCGCTCTGTCCAGTAGCAAGCGCGCATGGGTTGTCGTCGAAGGACGCTCAGTTCATGCAGACAGTGAACGGAACCGCGATCACACCCCTCCTTTATCTGGGCGCCAAGCACATGGTGACCGGGTACGACCATTTGCTTTTTCTGGTGGGTGTGATCTTTTTCCTTTACCGGCTCAAGGATATTCTCCTGTATGTGAGCCTGTTCACCGTTGGACACAGCGCGACGCTGCTCGCCGGTGCATTGGGCGGCATTCACGTGAATCCATTTCTGATCGACGCGATCATCGGCCTGTCCATCGTCTACAAGGGCTTTGAAAACATGGGCGGGTTCCGGCGGTTTCTTGGATTCCAGCCCAATACCCGCATCGCTGTCCTCGTCTTCGGCCTGTTTCACGGGTTTGGACTGGCCACAAAGCTTCAGGAATTTAAACTATCCCGGAATGGTTTGGTGGAGAACATCGTCAGCTTCAATGTCGGCGTCGAACTCGGCCAGTTGCTGGCGCTAACTGCGGTTCTGATCGGTCTTACTTACTGGCGGGGCCATGCCGGCTATTTGAAACACGCTTACGCAACCAACGCCTTGCTGATGACCGCCGGTTTCGTCCTTGCCGGATATCAACTGACGGGATATTTCGTCTCCGCCCAATGACTCCGGACATCGACACTCCCACAAACGGACTGCCGAGCAGGCGCAAGTTGGCCCTAACGACCGCAGGCGCACTGGCCGCGGCCCTCGTGATCGTTTTCGCGCTGGTCCTGCCCGCTGAATACGGGCGGGATCCGCTGGGCACCGGCCGATTATTGGGCATCGCAGCGCTTTCCGCTCCGCCGGTTCAAGCGGTGGAAACGCCGCGCGACGCGACGTTGTACAAGCCGAGTCAATTGGGCCCCATCGGTTACCATGCCGGTGCATATAAGGTCGATTCGGCGCAGTTCACGCTTGGGCCCTACGAATATGTGGAGTACAAGTATCGACTCGAACAGGGCGCGGCGATGCTGTACTCGTGGTCGGCCAGCGCCCCGGTGAAGCATGACTTCCACGGGGAACCCGATGGCAAGCCCGCCGGAACGGCTGAAAGTTTCGACAAGAACGACAGAAGAGACGGTCACGGAACGTTTACCGCGCCGTTCTCGGGCATCCATGGCTGGTATTGGGAAAACACGGGCGGCGAAAGCGTGACGGTCGCGATTTCATCGGCGGGTTATTATTCCGATGCCATCGAGATCGGCATGAATCATGCCAGGCGGCGGCACGTGTTGACGCCTCTCGCAACGGTGCGGAGCGCCCAATGAATTGCATGACCTTGGATGTTGGGTGAGAATGAACTCAAAGGAGTGGGCATCATGAGGCGACGGACTTGGAGTTATTGGATGGTGGCGATGTTCCTCGTGACCGCGGCACAGTTGCCGGCCCACGAGAACTTTCGCATTATCGGGACTGCAACAAAAGTTCAGGCCACGCAGGTTGATGTGAAGACCAAGGACCGTTCCGTCGCTGTAAGGATGGACAAGCAAACAAAGTTCCTCCGCGACGGAAAGAAGGTCGCGGCGGGCGAACTGAAGGCCGGGCAGAGCGTTGTCGTTGAAGCATATGGCGACAGCTTCGAAGACCTGCTGGCCATCGAGGTGCGCATTGTACCTCCCATTCGCCAGTCGAAGTAGCGTTCACGCACTCTCCATCCCAGACACCGCGAAAAGCGGGTTAACGGGCGTTCTTGCTCAACGACCTTTCGACGCCGGTTTCGGCAGTCGCATATCTGGCAATCATCAAGGCATCGATGGCAGCCAGGATGCTTCCCGCCACCAGGAACAGCACGACCGCCCGCTGCATCAATTGCTGACCCGCGCTGCATTTCTCACGCGGTACTCGGTTGAGGAATTCTTCCGGCATTGGCATCACCTGGTGCTATAATCGGCGGGTCCCGCCAAAACATGCGCCTCCTTTTTGTTTTTTTCCTTTGCGCAATTTTGTACCTTTCGTTTTTCCCCTGGAGTTTTGACCGCCCGCCGCTCCCGATGACGTTTGAGCCTATTCGCACGGTTAGCGATTTGGAAGACTTTGTGGCGAACATATTGCTTTACGTGGGAATGGGCGCGTTGGCGGTGTTTGCTTTGAGGCGGAACTCGCGGCCGGCAGTCTTAGGCGTGCTCCTTTTCGGGGGTCTGTTTTCCCTGGCCGTGGAATGGAGCCAGCGATTCATCCCCACGCGGGACCCAAGCTGGCGCGATGTGCTCGCCAACACGTTGGGCTCCGGCATGGGCGCGCTCGCCGCGTCGCTGTTTTTGCGTTCCGCGTTCGAGCCGCTGTTGCGGCGTCTGCCGATGGTGAGGCCGTTCCCGGTTTTGATGACGATTTTCTGGTTGACCGCGAACGGTTATCCGTTTATCCCGTTTTTGCGCCGCCCGCAACTGATGCGCTCTTGGGAAAGCCTGCAACATCCACAGTTTTTCAGCCTGGAAACCGGCAACATTCTCGTAGGGACCGTACTGCTCTACGTTATTTTCCGGCGCTGCGAACTTTCTCCAAGACAGGCAGACCTATGCCTGGCAGGCTTCTGCACCGTTTTCCTGGCACAGGCTGTGCTCAGTTCCTGGACCCTGTCTCCGGCGAGAGTGGCCTCCGCCGCGGCGGGGTGCCTCATTGCGATGACGTTGTTCCGCACTCCGTCGCCAAAGAAACTACAAGCGCTGGCCGCGGTTCTTGTGTTGTGGATTGTCTATCGCGAGTTGTATCCGTTTCAATTCCAACGTACGGCGCTGCCGTTTAACTGGGTCCCGTTTGAAGGTGTGTTCAATGT
>JACPVQ010000122.1 GCA_016191645.1 Candidatus Solibacter usitatus | reverse complement strand
TCCCGCAACTGGCGCTCGAAATGGGAGATTTCCAGAAGGCCGAAGAGGGCGCGGAACGCCTTGCCCGATTAGGCGAATCGACAGCCGCCGTCCGCTACAACATCGGGCTGGCGCGGCAAAAATCCGGCAGCCACCAGGAAGCATCGCGTCACTACCGCCGGGCGCTGGAAGAAAAGCCGGCGTTTTCCGAAGCGCTGGTCAACCTGGGTCACTCCTTGCGGGCACTTGGCGACGAACCGGAAGCTCGCAGAGTATGGCGTCAGGCAGTGGAGGAAAAGCCCGAACTCGCCGACACGCACTTTGCGAAATTCACACCCCAGGCTTGAGGACCTTCCCGGATTTCGCCCCGCTCGACTTGTTCGCATCCACGGCAATCACGCCGTTCACAATCACGTAGGGCATTCCTTCAGGAAACGCAAGGGGGTTGGTGAACGTTGCTTTGTCCTGCACTTTTTGCGGATCGAAGATCACGATGTCCGCCGCCATGCCCGGTCCTATTCTGCCGCGGTCGTACAGCCGAAGGCGGTTGGCCGCCAGCGAAGTCATCTTTCTAACCGCGGTTTCCAGGGAGATCACACGTTCCTCGCGTACGTACTTTGCCAGGATGCGCGGGAAACTGCCGAAAGCTCTGGGATGCGCGCCCGTCGCGGTTTGGATATCCGTAGGCCCGGCGTCGGTGCAAAAGCTGACCCACTCCGTTCGCATGGCCAGATGCTTCTGATCTTCATTCATGCTCTTGGGATTCACGCTGGGGTCTTTCGGCACCAATTCAAAGAAGGTGTCCCAAACATCTTTCCTCCACAGCCGCGCGATCTCAGCCACGGATTTTCCTTCCAACACGCGCTCGGCTTTATTGGGCATGGACGCCACCAGGACGTTATCCCAATTTCGTCCCACGTGCTGAAACCAGTTCTCCCAATCGCGCCGGGTCTCCACTTCCTTGCGCAAAGCGGCGCGCACCTTCGCGTCGGAGAGCGTCTTGTAGAACGCCGCCGCACCCTTGTCATAGTGGTACGGCATCAGAAAACTGGCCAGAGTCAGCCCGTTCCGAATGTAAGGATAGATGTCGGCGGTCACGTCGACGCCGCGGTCGCGCGCGGCTTGAATGGCATCGACAGCCTTGCGCATCAACGGCCAATTCTCCTCCCCGGCCGCCTTCAAATGATAGATGTGCACGGGAGTGCCGCTCTTTTCGCCAATCTCGATGGACTCGCGTATCGCCTCCAGCAGTTGACCGCTTTCGTTGCGCATGTGCGTGGAATAAAGTCCGCCGTAGCGCCCGGCGACCTTCATCAGTTCCACCAATTCCGCCGTCTTCGCGTAGGTGCCGGGCGGATAGATCAAGGCGGTAGAAACTCCCGCCGCCCCGGCGCGCATGGCCTCGTCCACATGCGCCTTCATCTTTTCCAACTCCGCCGCCGTTGGCGCGCGATCTTCCACGCCGATCACCACGCGGCGTACTTGCGCCGCGCCCACGTTGTGAACCACATTCAGCGGCAATCCCGATTTCGCCAGCAGCGCGTGGTATTCGGCGAACGTGCTCCAGCGAAATCCCTTGGCCGCCGCTTCTTTGGGAAAAGTAGCGTCGATCTGAGGCGCCGCCGAACCGCCTTCCCCCGCCAGGATTGTTGTAATTCCCTGCCGTAGCTTACTCTGCCCGCTCGCGGGCTCCAACAGCAATGGCACGCTGGTGGCGCCCATCATATCGATGAAGCCCGGCGATACCATCTCTCCGCGCAGTTCAATCACGCGCCGTGCTTTGCGATTGGCCAGCGGCCCCACCTCCACAATCCGCCCGTTACGGACCCCCACATCGGCGCGGAACCAGGGATTCCCCGAGCCGTCCACTACGCGGCCGCCGCGGATCAGAATGTCGAAATCCTGGGCAGGGCAAGGCGTCAAGATGACGATTAAGGCAAAGCAAAGTAGTACTAAGTTGGTCACAGTAGCAGGACTCCTATAAAGTCTTCCCAGGTACCATCCGATGAAAGTACCGTGGAAGCGCTAATCTGGATCATGTTACCCGTTTTCGTGGCGGCCGGTTCGGCCCTCATGTCGTATTTCATCATGCAGGCCCGCATGGAGGTCGCTTTGGCGAAAGAACGGGAGTTCCTCGCCGAAGCTCGCGCGATGATTGATTCACAAGACAAGGTGATGGTGGAAAAGGTCAAGGCCACCGAAGAATCCATACGCCGCGAGTCGCTCAACGAATTCCTGGACGATTTCCGCGTGGAAGAACGCCATTATATGAGGGAAAACAAGTCGGTCTTCGCCAGCAAGAAGGCGATGGTCCTGCAGGAACGTTTATTCTTTCGAAATATTCCTTTGTCCAATTGGGTGGAGCACGAATTCACGGTGGAGGAAGGCAACAGCGACATATCGCGGCTTGCCCAGGCATGCTCCATTTTCAGTGCGAAACCGATGGCTGAGGCGGCCAGCGCCTCGAAATTACTGGCTTAATTTCAGTTTCTAGATCTCCTGTTTTTTTGAACCTGCCCGGCCTCGCCGTGGTCCCGAAAGGGCCAGAGTGAGGCCAATTTTTTGCTCCATCACAATTGGAACGATTCGCCGAGGTAGACCTGCTTCACTTCCGGATCGCGTCCCAGCGCTTCGGGAGTTCCAGCGCGGAAGATTTTTCCGTTGTTGATAATGTACGCCCGGTCTGTGACGGCAAGCGTTTCCCGCACGTTGTGATCAGTGACCAGAATTCCAATTCCTGAACGCTTCAGATCAAAGACGATCCGCTGAAGTTCCAGCACCTGAATCGGATCGATGCCGCTGAACGGTTCATCCAGCAGCAGGAAACTCGGCTCGATGACCAGAGACCGGGCGATTTCCACGCGCCTTCGTTCTCCGCCCGACAACATGTAGCCTTTGCTGGCCCGCACTTTCTCCAGCCCCAACATCTCTATCATGCGCGTCATGCGCGTACGCCGCTCCGCGCCTGAGATGGAGAGCGTTTCCAGAATCGCCATCAGGTTTTCTTCCACGGTCATGCGCCGGAAGACCGACGCCTCTTGCGGAAGGTAGCTGATGCCTTTGCGGGCACGCTGGTACATGGCGAGCGGAGTGATGTCCTTTTGGTCCAGCAGCACCTTGCCCGAATCCGGCGTGACCAGGCCCACAATCATGTAGAACGTCGTGGTTTTTCCCGCGCCGTTCGGACCCAGCAGGCCCACGACTTCTCCTTGCGACACGGAGATGGACACGCCATCAACGACCTTGCGCCCGCGATAGGATTTCGACAGTTCGGTGGTTTCCAGATTTCGCATGCAGGCTACTTGCGGCGAAGCAGCTTGCTTGCCGCCGGCTGAGCCGGGACCCCGTTTACAAGCAGCCTATCATCGTTGGCGTAGTAGATCAATTGGCGTCCTTTCGTTACGCCGCGCAGAGTATCTTCCAAAACGGGTTGCCCCTCTTCCAGCACTACTTTCCCTTCGTTGACCAGATAGTCAGCGTGGTCGGACATGCCCTTGCGAGTGCGCTGCGGCGTAACCTGCACAATGACCACGGAGCCATCGGCGGCGGCGCGCTCGAGGCTTGCGCCCGAATCTTCGGCTGCCGGTTTTTGCGGCTCGGATTTTTTCTCTTCTGAAAGGAACGCCCGTATCTCACGCGCCTTGACGTCGAGTTCCTCGCGCCGCAAAAAGGCTCCGCCCGTGTAATGAGCAAGTCGATCTTTATCGGTGTACACCAGCGACGGGGCGGTGATCAGCGTGTACACGGGAGCGCCGTTTTTCGACTTGGGGTTCTTGGGATCATCCTTCTGCTTGTCGAGAAGTTGGCTGACCACTTTCCCATTGGCCCGCAGTTGTGAGTTCTTGCGGTCAATCTCGATGCGCTCGGCTTGCAACCTGCTTGCGCCCTGCCACAGGTTCGTTCCGCCTTCATAGATCACCAGGGATTGCTTATCGTACGTGGTCATACGGGCGGCCTTCGCCTGCACGGGTTCATCGCGCGCGAGCATCGCAGATCCTGAGCCTTTCTTGTCCGGAGCGCGGCTCGACGTGACGTTACCTTCAGCGAGGAAGTCCTCGCCTTTTTGATCGAGCACAATCTGATCGGCGGCGGTGGTGCCTGTAGCGTCCGCCAGACGCGCGCCTTGCAGCAAGGTGATGCGGCCGGAAACATTATCCAGCAGCGCGCGTTCGCTGCGCGCTTTACGATCGCCCTCCTCGTAACGGAAATCGCCCCATTGTTCGAGGCGCGTCATTTCGCCAGTCTTCGGAGCGAACAACGCCGTCATCTCGCGCGACCATGTAAGCGATGGCGGCGACGGTTTGCCCTGTTTAGGCTCGTTCTCCGTGCGAGTGGACGCCTGTGTGGTGCGAAACGAATCGATTTGATTGCCCGCGCCATAGTGCACCAGAAATTGTGCGCCCTCCACGCGACGTTTGTGCTGGCCGGGCCGGTTGGGCAGGAATTCCAGAACGCCGGGCGTCTTGGTTTCGAGAGTGTCGATCTCGTGGCCGCCGCTGCGCATGGAAAGTTCCACCACTTCGCTGCGCATGACGCGGGTTTCGGCCTGTTGCTTATCGGCCCGAACGGCAGGCTTCGATTCGACGATGGTCTTTCCCCGCGCCGTCACGCGTTTGAGGATGCTCTCGCCTGCTTGCGCCGTGAACTCAAGATCCACCGCATCGGCGTTGGTGGTGGTGACCCCCTGATCCGACGTCGTGACCAGGCGCGAATTGCCGCGCGCTTCCATTCTTTCCACCGTGCTCTTCTCCGACATCGACATGGTGAGTTGCGCGGCGGAGTATTCCAACTGGCGTTTCGGATATTTATCCGTTCCCTTGGCGTCCGACGTCTCCACCTTGCGAATGCCCGATTTGTCGAGGTGGATGAGCGTGGCCTTTCCTTCCAGAACGGAATTCTCGCGCGTCATTTTGGCCCAAGGCGAAAGCCAGACTTTCGACTCGCTCTCTTTGTAGATCACTTCGTTGGATTCCACGGTGATGGGATGCGGGCTTTCTCCGTCCTGGCCCTTCCAAGTCAGCCTCGCTTTGCTTTTCAGCAGCAGTTCGCGAGTCCCGGGATCATAGACTGCGCCGACTGCTCTGCCTTCCCCTTTTTCTAACGCGAAGATTGCCTCGCGCTCCGTGGTGGCCTTGCCGGTTTTGCTGTCAAACTGGATGCCCGAAGACTTGATGCGAATCACGCGGCTGGGCGACGGCTCCGCGCCTTCCTCGACTCCCATCAGAATGTCGGCCTCTCCTTCGGAGTAGAGCGAACCCTCGCCGATGTCGAAGATCGCCTTGTCGCTGGTGATCTGATCGTAGGTCTTTCCATTCTTGCGATAGATTTTCAATTCGATCTTTTCCAGTTCGATGCGGTTGGCTTCTTCCAACTGCCGGAAGCTCTTGGCGCGCACCGCGACCGCGGGTCCTTCGCCCGTGCTTTTCTCCCAATGCCAGTCGGAGGCGGTAGCGTTGATGCCTAATGGAAGAGCTGCCAGAGCCGCGGGCGCGCGTTTCCGGATCAACTCCATGCGCTGCAAATAGGTCACGCCCAGGTACCCGGCGATACCGATGATGGCGAAAAGGAAGAAAGGGCGGGCGCGCCGCATTGTAGAAATACCAGGATACCAGTTACGCCCCGACGTACCGCGCGTAGAGGCTGCGGGCCAAGCCGGTGTCGGTGGTTCCCTTGATGATGGCGCGGCCGTCGGGGAAAACGGTGATCTCGTAGGGCTCCAGGAAAAACCGCAAGGCGAATTCGTTGCGCCGCACGGTGCCAAGAGCGGCGAGCCGCTGCGCCAACGACTCAAGATCCAACGGCCGTGAGATTTCGTGAATCTGCACGGCGTTGCGTCCGCACAAACTGATGGGCGCGCGAATGCGGCCATCCAGATGGGCAAAGTCGCGGCGTCCGCAGGCAGGGCAGTCTTTCGAAGCAGCGGGCTGGGCGATCTGGCGCGTCACGCCGCTCCACACATCGACGGTCGTGATTTTCTTGGAAACACCGGCAGCGTCTCCGGCCAGAATTCGCAAGGCGATACTCACCTGCCAAGACGCGATCAGCGAAGTGATGGTGTTGACAACACCCGCCGTTTCGCAAGTCGGTTGCGCGCCCGCGGGCGGATCGGGATAGACGCATTTGAGGCAACATGTGGCCCCGGGAATCACCGGCATCACCAAGCCGTAGCTGGACACGGCGGCCCCGTAGATCCACGGTGTTTCGTGGCGAATGGAATAGTCGTTGATCAGGTAGCGAGTTTCGAAATTGTCGGTGCCGTCGAGAATGACATCGGCGTCTTCCAGAAGTTCCACCGCGTTGCGAGCCGTCAGGTCGGCGACGTGCGGCATCACCTCTATCGATTGATTGATGCGGGCGATACTGCGCGCGGCGGCGACGGCTTTGGGCAAGGCCTCCGCGGCGTCCGATTCGTCGTACAGCCACTGCCGCTGCAGATTGCTGGTCTCCACATAGTCGCGATCGATGAGAATCAACCGGCCGACGCCCGCGCGAGCCAGTGCTCCGGCGTGAAAGCTTCCCAACGCGCCGCATCCAACAATTGCCGCGCAGGATTTGAGAAGCCGCTCTTGACCCGCTTCTCCGATTCCCGCAAAAAGAATCTGGCGCGAGTAGCGGTCTCGAGAAACCGCGTCCATCAGGGCCGGATTCCCGTTGCCGTCAGCCGCACCCGGTAAAGGCCGTTGCGGGCCGTGATGTACAACGTGCGCGCATCGGCTTCGCCCCAATGCAGATTCGCCGGAATTTCGGGAGTGACAATGAGCCCCAACGCGTTTCCCGCCGCATCGAAGACATGCGTGCCGCCGGGTCCGGTGCAGTACAAGTTCCCGTTCGTGTCAACCTTCATGCCATCGGGAGCCCCGTAATCACGGATGTGCGTGACGTCGGCAAATACCGCGCCCGCACCCAGAGTGCCGTCCTCCTGCACCGGGAACTTCATCCAGATCATGCGCCCTCGATCGGAATTGGCGACATACAAAATCTTTTCATCCGGAGAGAACGCGAGACCGTTCGGACGGGTCAGGTCCTGATGTAGAAGCGTCAACTCTCCGTCCTTCAGCCGGTAAACCCCGTTGAAGGAAAGCTCCTTCGCGGGATCCTTGTCTTCCTCCACCAAGCCATAGGGCGGATCGGTGAAGTAGAGCGCGCCATCGGATTTGTACACGGCGTCGTTGGGGCTGTTGAGCCGTTTCCCCTGATAGTGGGATGCGAGGACAGTCTTCGTGCCATCGGGCTCCAGACGCGTCACGCGGCGATTGCCGTGTTCACAGAGAATGAGACGCTCGCCTGCATCCTTCGTGAGGCCGTTCGAGCCGATGAACGCGCCCGCTTTCCATGTCGCTGCGTCGCACCCGCTGGGTTTCAGAAAAACCGTGATCTCACCGGACGGCGTCCATTTGTAAATCGTGTTCTCGGGAATGTCGCTAAACAACAGGTATCCGGCTTGAAACCAGATGGGGCCTTCCGTAAAGTTGAAGCCGCCGGCCAGCGTCTCAACGGCGGCGTCCTTGGGAATCAGCGCGTCGAGGGCGGGGTGATAGCGTCGGATTTCGGCGTCCATTGTTTATCGCACGACGCCTTGCATGGGGCTGCTGGCTGTGGCGTACATCTTCTTCGGCATGCGTCCGGAAAGAAACGCCAGGCGGCCTGCGGCGACGCCCAGTTTCATCGCTTCGGCCATCTTCACTGCGTCTTCGGCGGCCGCGATGGCGGTGTTGAGCAGCACGCCGTCGTAACCCAGTTCCATGGCGCGGGCAACATCCGACGCCGTGCCAACGCCCGCGTCGACAATCAGCGGCACTTGCGTGATCATCTCGCGCAGAATGCGCAAATTGTTTTCGTTCTGGATTCCCAGGCCGGAGCCGATAGGCGCGGCGAGAGGCATCACCGCGGCAGCGCCGGCATCGACCAGTTTGCGAGCATTGATCAGATCGTCCGTGGTGTAGGGAAGCACGACGAAGCCTTCCTTCACCAAAACGCGAGTAGCTTCCAGCAGGCCTTCGTTATCGGGGAACAACGTGCGTTCATCGCCGATCACTTCGAGCTTCACCCAATTTGACAACCCGACTTCGCGCGCCAGCCGAGCCGTGCGGATGGCCTCATCGGCGGTATAGCACGCGGCGGTGTTCGGGAGAATGAAGTATTTCGAACGGTCGATGAAATCGATCATCGACTCTTTGGTCTTGTCGGTCAGATTGACGCGCCTTACGGCGAGCGTGACTACTTCGGCCCCCGACGCTTCGTGGCAGCGCATCATCTCCTGATGGCTGCGGTATTTGCCCGTGCCTACGAACAGCCGGGAGCGGAACTCTCTCCCCGCAATGACAATACGATCATCCATGGATTCATTGTAGCTTTGTGCTGTGTGGGGTCAGGTCTCCAGACCTGCCGCGGGATCTCCAGATCCCGCCATGGCCGCGAAGCGGCCATCGTTCGCTACGCGAACGAGTCGGGGTCTGGAGACCCCTCCGCAGATCTGGAGATCTGCCCCACATCATAAGCGGCAAGTGCGCGTTTAGCCATCTGCCGGACGCTGTAATGTTCCCGCACGCCGGCATGCCCGCGATTCCCCAACTCTTCGCGCAACCGCGGATCGCGGTACAAACGCACGAGGGCGTCCGCAAAGCTCTGCGCATCGCCCGGCTTCACCAACAATCCGCCGCCGGTGCGCCGCACCATTTCGGGAAACGCTCCGTGATCCGGCGAGACTACCGGCACGCCGCACGACATAGCTTCCAGCAGAAACAGACCTTTTGTTTCGGCGTAGATGCTGGGCACGGAGAGCACATCCAGGCTATGCAGAAACCGCACTTTGTCTTCGCGGCTGAGAGGTCCATGATATTGGAACTCATCGCCGAGTCCCCACGCTTTCATTTGCGCTTCAATCGTGCGAAGGTAGGCGGTCTGCTCCGGCGCAATGTATCCGGCTGCCTCAATTCGGGAAGGCGGCAATCCGCCCTTCGTACGCATGAGGTGATACGCCTCACATAGAAGATGCAGAGATTTCTCCGGCGTGATGCGCGCGAAATAGCCGACACGAAACGGGCCATCCTTGCGCGGCTCGCCGCGATCCATGTCACGCGTGTTGACGCCTAACGTCACCACACGCACTTTCTCTTTCGGAAGATCGAGGTATGAAGTCATGAGGCGCGCGCCGAATTCACTCACCGCAATGAACCCATCCACCGTACGGACCAAGTTGCGCAGCAGTTTCAACGACTCGCTGCGATAAGGCTCCTTGAGGCCTTCCAGATAAAGGTCCTCTCCTTGCAGCGTAACCAGAACAGGACATCCGAGCGTCCGCTTGATCACAGGGCCCATCGCAATCACCAGCGAGTTCGGCAGCGTCACGACGTCAGGCTTGGGAAGATGTCCCAGATAATCCGCCATCTTTTCGAACTCGCGCCGCTGTGGGCCTGTTTCGCCTTGCAGCATGGCCACGGTCATCTCGCCGAGAAAAACCGGATTCACGGGAATCGATCTGCGCGAAGCCGCCCGTAGCGCGTAGCCGGAGTCCCACAATTTGTCCACGAACTTGGGCAGCATACGGAACAACGGCGATTGCTGCTGCAAGTAGACGCTGATCCCGCCGAACAACACATGCGGATCGCTGACGTTGGCCTCATCCACCAGCGTCGGCGTGTAGATGGGCTGCAGCAGGATGTCGTGGCCCTGCGCCCTCAACTCCGCGGCCAGCGCGTTGTCGCGCAGGCAGCTGCCGCAGTACATGCCGGCAGCTCCGGCCGTGAAGGCGAGGATGCGCATAGGTTCAGATGCGGAGTCGCGTCATTAGTAAACACCTTCCACAACGCTCGTGGCGAATCGCGAAAACGGGCGCACGTTGCGCACTCCATCCCACGGATACATGGGATGCGGCCGCTCGCGTTCGCACTCATCGCGTTCCAGAAAGCGCGGGATGAACGTTTCCTTCGTCAATGTCGTCAGACGCGTGCGGCCCGTTTCGCCGTAGCCGACCACTTTCGAGGTGTCGTCGAAATCCACCACTTCGATCATGGCGCGCGGCGTCGGCGGATAGTAGATGATCGCGTAGCCATCATCCTTGCTCAGCGGCTTGTGCACCGCCAGACCCATCAACGTGTTGCCATACGTGGGCGCGAAATAAACCCCGTCCAGCAGTTCTTCCACGGCCAGTTGGCAGAATTTCGGCGTCATCTCCGTACCGCCGCAGAAGACGCCTTTGATGCCCATCTTCTTCAGCGATACTTTTTCGCACAGCGCCTCCAACAGCTTCGGCGTGGTGAAGATGCATTGGATGTTGGGATGCGCGCGCAGCAGCGTAAGCGCCTGATCGATGACGTGCGTCTTGTAGCGCTCCATCATCGACATCTCGCCCATCTTGATCATCTTGATGACCCAGCGCGGATCGAGATCGACCAGGAAGCAGATTCCGCCGCGATGCTGCGCCAGATGTTCCACGGCCAACCGCAAACGGCGAGGACCGCTGGGACCAATGGAAATCCAATCCGCGCCTTTTGGAAAATGCTCGTCGGGCAGCGTCTCGCTGAACATCTCGTAGTCGATCTTGTAGTCGTTGATGCTGATGCGCGACTTCGGAACGCCCGTACTACCGCCGGTTTCAAACACGGATACCGGCATGCCCGCCATCCCTTTGGGCACCCATTTGGAAACTGGCCCACCGCGCAGCCATTCGTCCTGAAAGTTGCCGAACTTGTCGAGGTCCGCGTAGCAGGTAACTTCCTTTCGCGGATCCCAGCCGGCCTTTTGCGCCCAATCCAGCCAGAACTGGCATCCCGTGGCGGGATCAAAGTGCCACAGCACAACTTCGCGCGTCCAGGCGTCCAACTTTTCCTTAATCAGCTTGGCGCGCGCTTCGATATCGGTTTCAAGAGTGGGGGTCAACGTGTTGCTCCGTAATGTAATAGTTTACTTGAGGCGGCGGGGACTACGGCAAACGCGCAAGTAACGACTTTGCCAACAAGTCCGCGCGCTCGGCTAGGTTGACGGCGTGAGCCAGGTCGGTCAAGCGTTCTTCTTCCGCCTGCGCCAGGAATGTTCGTACCAGGCCGGCGTCCGCGCGCTGATTGGCGGTGAGCGGTTTTCGCAGGATCAGTGCCAGCGAAGCACTGGCGCGAGACTGCGCGGCCTCGTAGCGCTTTGTGTAATCGAGCCTCTGCGCATCGGTCAACAACTCGCCTAATCGTGCGGTAGGTGGCGTCACATCCACTTTCCTGGAGGGAATGGCCACAGCTTTCTTGGGTGCAGGCTGCGCCGGCGGAGGCGGAATCGAAATCACAATGCGCGGAGGAACTTCGGGAACAACGGCTTTCGACGCGATGGCGGGAGCTTCCGGCAGATCGGGAGGCGGTGCTGATTTTGGCTTTGGAAAAACAAGCGGTGGCCGCACTTGACGCACCTTCGCCGGCGGTTTGTGGCAGCCCGCAAGCGCCAGACCAACGGCGATCCATGCCCACTTCCGCGCCGGCATCTACGTCTCCGAAGGCATGGGGAAACAGAGGCGGAACACGGTGCCCTTTCCGGTTTCGCTGGTGAAGTCGATGGTCCCGTTGTGCAGTTGCACCGCGCGATAGGTCATAGCGAGACCAATCCCCGATCCTTTCTCCTTGGTCGTGAAGTAGAGCTGGAATACTCTGCTCTGATCCACGTCGGGGATTCCCTGTCCCTGATCCTGCACCGACAGCATGCACTTGCCCTCTTGCACGCTCACTTTCACGTTCAACTCACCGCCGTTTTTCGTCGCTTCGATGCCATTCATGACGACGTTTAGAACCGCTTGCTTCAGAAGATCGCGGTCGCCCTGCACCACGATGGATTCCGGTTCCGCGCTGAACACAATGTTCACTTTCTGCAACGTCGCTTGCGGCCGGACCAGCGCGGTGACTTCACGCACTACCTCCGCCAAATCGACGCCGACCAGGGAAACATCCACCGGACGCGTGAAGTCGAGAAACGTTTTCACCACGCGGTCCAGGCGGCGGATTTCCTGCGAGATGATGTTCATCTCCTCTTCCGCCTCCGGCCCGGCCTCCGTCACTTTCCCGCGCAGCAGCTCTAAACGGAGCGCGATGGAGTTCAGCGGATTCTTGATCTCGTGCGCGACTCCTCCCGTGAGGCGGCTGATCGCCGAAAGACGGCGCGCCATGTCGATCTGCGAAGCCAGCTGCACGCGCGATTCGGCATCGCGAATGGTGATCATCGTACCGGAGCGATCGGCCAAAGGTTCCACGCTGATGAGGAGCTTTGCATCCGCCTTGGAATCGCCGCCGCGATTCAATGTAACCAGGTAATCGTGCACCGGTTTTTTCATTTGCACCGATTGCTGGATGATTTCGCCCAGCGGCTCCGCGGGAGGAAACAACTGCTCGCGCTTTTTCCCCATCATGTCGCTCAGCGGCCGCTCCAGCAGGCGTTCCGCCGCCGGACCGGCGAGAATCAACTTGTCCTGCCGGTCGAACAGCAACACAGCGTTTTCCATCCGCTCCACCAACGATTCGATGTTACTGCGCATCTGCGTAACATCTTCCTGCGCGCCGCGAATCTGCTGCCCCAGCAGGCTCAACTTCGATTGCACAATGGCCAGCTCGCGCGTCTTGCCAAGCGGGTCCTTCTCCTCATCGGCAGGGGTGCGGCCGCTGGCGATGCGGTCAATGTCGCGGCTGATGCTGATGAGCGGGCCAATGGCCACGTTGGCGGAAAGAATCCCCAGGATGATCGACGAAAGCAGCGAGGCCAGAGACGCCCATGCCAACGTGCGGATTTGCGGCAGCAGCGTTTCGCGCAGCAGCCCGCTCGATACCACCACTTGAATCGTGAAAATGGGTAGCCGTTGCTGCGGCACTCCCAGCGGCAGTGTGACTTCGTAATCCTGCGTGCCTTGGCCGAGTTCCAACAGGCGCTGCGTCAGATCCTTCTTGCGCCAGTCACCGAATTTGGGCAGGCGGCGCAACACTCCGTGTCTCTTCGCCGGATTCGAAGAGACCAGAATCTCGCCGGCCTCGCCGGCCAGAGACACTTCGACAATCATCTTGGCGTGCGTGACGGTGTCGCGAATGAGCGATTCCAATTGCGGATCTTCGGTCACAATGCGCATCCACAGCAGCTTCATGTCGACCAGAGTCGGCGGCGCGGGAATCGCTTTATCGGCGCGTTCCTGAATGCGCTGTACTACCAGGCTCTTCATCTGCTGCGCTACCAACTCGGAGCGTTCCATGACGCCCTTGGTCCACTCGTTGACAAGACTCTCCAGATGAATCGCCGAAAGCAGCGTGACAATAACTGTCACCAGCAGCACCATGAGGATCATCAAGCGCGTAGTGATCGACATCGTTTACGGTTCCGTTTCGGTCTCCGCGGCTCCGTATCCCTTCAATTTGTTGAAGAGAGTTTTGAGGCTGATGCCGAGAATCTCCGCCGCCCGCGTTCTGTTTTTCGTATGGCGTAGTGTCAATTCGATCAGCGCGCGCTCGGCTTGTTCGATGGTGCAGCCGACAGGCAGGTGAATGGCTTCGGGACCGCCGGCGGGAGCGGCCGTCGTCTTTGTTTCTCCATTCTGAAACTGCATCGGAAGCTGCGCCACGGCGATGGGGCCTTCCGAGGTGAGGATCACGGCGCGCTCCAAGACGTTGCGCAACTCGCGCACATTGCCCGGCCACGGATGCCGCATCAGTTTCTCCAAGGCCGGCGTGGACACTTCCGTCACGCGGCAGCCGTGCTTGCGATTCAGATCGCGAATGAGCGCGTCGCAAAGCAGCGCGATATCTTCACGGCGGTCGCGCAAAGGTGGCAATGCGATGGGGAAAACGTTCAGGCGGTAGAAAAGGTCTTCACGGAAGCTCCCCTTGCGGATGCCCTCTTCCAGCGGTCTGTTGGTTGCCGCGAGCACGCGAACATCCACTTGCATCTCGCTCTTTCCGCCCAAGCGGCGCACTTTCGAATCTTCCAACACGCGCAACAGCTTGGCCTGCGTGGGAAACGGCATGTCGCCGATTTCGTCCAGCAGCAGTGTCCCGTTGTGGGCTAATTCGAAGCAGCCGGCGCGGCGTTCCACCGCTCCGGTGAACGCGCCTTTCTCGTGGCCAAAAAGCTCGCTCTCGATGAGCGTCTCGGGCAGCGCCGCGCAATTGACAGCCACAAAAGGGCCCCCGGCGCGAGGGCTGAGCGAATGCACCGCGCGCGCGGCCAATTCCTTTCCGGTGCCGCTTTCGCCCATGACAAGTACCGCCGCGCGGCTGGGCGCCACTTGCCGCAAAAGCGCAAAAATTTGCTGCATCGGCCGCGACGCTCCGGTCAATTCGCCCAGCACGCCGGTGAAACTGAGTTGCTGCTCCAGACGAGTGGCACGTTCCGCAAGCCTGCTCTGCGCCGTCGCTCGCTCCAGCAGCAGCCGCAACTCGCGCGGCTGGATCGGTTTTTCCAGAAACCAATATGCGCCCAGATCGTGAATGGTTTCCACGGCCGTTTCCAGGTTGCCGAATGCCGTCAACACAAGGGCCGGTATCGAACTGCCAGCCGCGTGCAACTCTTTAAGCAGGGTCTTGCCGTCCATGCGCGGCATCATGAGATCGGTCACCAGAACGTTCGCAGGAAACTCCGCAAGCTTTTCGAGCGCCTCCTGGCCGTCGGCCGCGGTTTCCGCCACAAAACCCCAGGAAACCGCCATCGCGGCAAGCGCGCCCCGCTGCGATTCTTCGTCGTCTACAATCAACACCCGGGCGGCGGTTCGATCCATTGGAACCAAATTAGCATGTCCCCGCGCACACCTGCGTTGCGTTTGTAAACCCAACTGGCGCTTTTTCGTCTTTCTTTTCAAGCAGCTAAACCGTATCGCGCCGATAAGGATGATGGCGGCGTGGGGAAGTATGACCTATTACGAAGAACTGGGAATCGGCGTGAAGGCGTCGCGGGAGGAAATCCGGGAGGCGTACCTGCAATTGGCTCGGGTGGTGCATCCCGACACGAAGCAGGACGAATCGATGCGGGCGGAGGCGGATTGCCAGATGAAGCGGCTGAACGTGCTCTATGAGACGTTGGCGAACCCGGAAGAGCGTCGTCGTTATGACCTCGCTTTGCAACCTGATCGGCCATCGCGTGAATCCGTGCGGCGAATGGGATTGGTTTGGCCGGTGCTATCGTTACTTGCCTTTCTGGCGATGGTGTTTTCGCTACGGCAGGTTCCAACGGAGACAAGAACTTTGCGGCCTGCCGTGGAGAACTCCTCGCCGCCAATCGAGAAGATTGAACCCAAACCCGCGAAACGCGCGGCACGGCCCGCCGTTCGCCGGGGGATCGCATCGATAAAGCCAACGCCACAGCCAGCACCGCCTGATGTGAACGTGACTCCATTTCTTCCACCGGTATCCGTTATTCCTGAGGCGTCTCTGCCCCCGCCGCCCGTGGAAATGGCTGTGGCCGGAATGTCGGGAACGTGGCTCTATGCCAGACAGGAAAACGGAATGAGCGCGGGGAAGGGATACGCCGCCGAATTCATCGAAGCCGTGATCTCCGAAGAGAGCGGCGCGCTGCAAGGAATTTATCGCGCACGATATCGCGTGACCGATCAGGCGATGCAGCCCGAGGTGAACTTCGCGTTTCGGGGCGAACCCGGGGCGCGCGAGATGAGAGTGCCATGGTCTGGCGCGGGTGGATCGAACGGCAATCTGCTGCTGCGATTGGTTTCGCCGAACTCCATGGAGATCGCATGGATCGCCAATGAGATGGGCACGCTTGGGCTGGCTTCAGGAAAAGCTTTGTTGACCCGGCAGCAACAACACTAAGAAAGATTGAGGCCGTCCAGTGGACCGGTCGCGTCGCCAAAATGTTCGGCCTTCGCGCCCATGCGGTCCATCATTGACATGTACAAATTCGAAATCGGCGTCTCTTTGCGGTAGGTGATGCGGCGGCCGGATCGAACGTAATTGCCTCCGCGTCCCACCATCATCGTCGGCAGATCTTCATGCGTGTGACGGTTTCCATCCGACAGACCCGCGCCGTAAACGATCATCGAATTATCGAGAATGGACCCGTCGCCTTCCTTCAGCGACTTCAACCGCGTCACCCACTTGGCGAACTGCTCCATATGATACGTGTTGATCTGCGTGACCTTCTCCAATTTCACGGGGTCATTCATGTGGTGCGTGAGCGGGTGATGTCCATCCGGAATGCCGATCTCGCGGTAGGATCGCGACGTTCCTTCGCGCGTCACCAGGAAGGTAACCACGCGGCTGATGTCCGCCTGGAACGCCACGGTGATCATGTCGGTCATCAACTTGAAGTGCTCGGCAAAGTCGGCGGGAATTCCGTACGGCTTCTCCATGCCGGGATTCACTTGCGAGTTATCTTTCTCCGCCTTTTCAATCTGGCGCTCAATCTCGCGGATGGATGACAGGTATTCATCCAGCTTGCGGCGATCGGTTGGCCCCAAGTTAGTTTGCAGCTTCTTCGTGTCGTCGGTAACGAAATCAAGGATGCTGCGGCGGAACCGGTTGCGGCGCGCGCGCTCGGCCGGCGTCAGCTCCGCGCCATCGCCGAACAAGCGTTCAAACAATGCCCGCGGGTCCAGAATCGGCGGCAGCGGCTGCGTCTCACTGCGCCAGGACAAGTTGTTGGTGTAGGCGCAAGAGTAGCCGGAATCGCAATCGCCCGCCTGGCGCGCGTCTTCCAGGCCCACTTCCAGAGACGGGAATCGCGTCTGCGATCCGATGGCATTGGCGACAATCTGATCGCACGAAATGCCCGCCTTAATATCGACCATCGTCTTCTTCGGATGCATGCCGGTGAGGTATGCGCCGCAGCAGCGGCCATGATCGCCTGCGCCGTCCAGCAGCGCTCTGCCGTTGTTCTGCGTCAGATTGCTGAAAATGGTCAGATCCTGCTTCAACGGCTCCAACGGTTTCAGAATGCGCGGCAGCTCTTCCAGCTTGCCTTCTTTGGCCGGCGTCCAGTGCCGCATATCGATCCCGTTCGGCACATAGACAAACATCATGCGCACGGGCGGCTTTCCGGAGACGCGGCTATTCGGCATGGCCGGCGACATCGCATCGAGAAACGGGAGTGCCACCGCCGTTCCCATTCCGCGCAGAAACGCGCGGCGCGGTAGAGTCTTGCGCGTAATCATTTCCTAGCAACCTCTTTCGTGCCCTTAGCGGCTTCCGTGGTCCTCAATTCGCCCCGCCGCGATTGGAAGGGCAGACTTTGCGTCACGGCAAAAACAAGATCCTGAAAACGGTGACCACCGGCGGCCAGCGTCGACTGGATCTCTTCCACCGTCTTCCTATCATATCGCTCCAAACCGCGCCCCAGTGCATAGGTCAGCATCTTTTCGGTGAGACAGCGGCTGAAGTCCGGCATGGCGGTCTTCAGAACGGCCCGCATTTCGGCGGGCGAAGTGAACGTCTGTCCATTGGGAAGCATGCCGCTGGAATCCACTTGGAATTTGCCGTCGAGCAGACGCCACTTCCCGGTGGCATCATAATTCTCCAGGCCGAACCCGAGCGAATCCATTTTGTTATGGCAGCTTGCGCACACCGCATTGGCGCGGTGTCTTTCCAATTGCACGCGCAACGAACCGGCAAGGCCAACGGATTCTTCATCCAGCGCGGGCACGTCCGGCGGTGGAGGTGGCGGCGGAGCGCCCAAAATATTTTGCAACACGTACTTGCCGCGAATCACGGGCGATGTTCGCGTGGGATAACTGGATACCGTGAGCACGCTGGCGTGGCTCAGAATGCCGCCTCGCTGATCGGTGGTCAGCTCCACTTTGCGGAACTCCGCGCCGCTCACTCCGGCGATACCGTAGTGCTTCGCCAACCGGTCGTTGAGAAATGTATAGCGCGCGTTGAGAAATTCTTCCAGTGGGCGGTTCTCACGAAGCATCGTCTCGAAGAACAGTCGAGTCTCCGCCTTCATGGCGTCGCGCAGTTCCGGCCCCCATTCGGGAAATTTTTGTGGATCCGGTTTGATCGAATCCAAATTGCGCGTCTCCAGCCATTGACCGGCGAAGTTGTCCGCCAGCGCCGCCGCGCGCGGGTCCGCCAGCATCCTCTTCATCTGCGCGCTCAGAATCTCGCGCGTTTGCAGCTTTCCGGATTCGGCCAGCGCCAGAAGTTCCTCGTCCGGCATGGAACTCCATAGAAAATAACTGAGGCGCGAGGCCAATTCGAGGTTGGAAACGCGGTGCGCCTTTAGAGGATCCGTGCCCGAAGGGTCGCGCTCAATACGAAAAAGAAAATGCGGCGATACGAGCATCGCTTGAATGGCGAGTTGGATCCCCTGTTCGACACTGAGCTTCTCCGCCTTCGCGGCATTCACAAACTTCAACAGCGAAGCGACTTCGCTCTTGGAAACCGGGCGCCGATAAGCCCTTCGCGCCAGCGAAGAAATAATTCTCTCCACGCAAGCCGGACCCGTCGACGGATCGCAAATCAGAATCTTCTTTCGACTGGCGCGTTCGACATTCGCCGAAAACGGCCCGATGAAGGTGATCATGTTCAAGAACTTGTTCTTGCGGTCGCTCGTCTGGTCCCGCTCGCCCAGCGTTTGCACGAAATTGTCGTTGACGAAACCGGCGCGGAAAGTATGTTCGCCCGCCGGTAACACAAGGCGGAACTGTTCCTCGGAATAGGGATTGAAGTAGACCAGTCCCGAAGGCTTCGTTTCCACCTGCATCGAATGCAATACTTTTCCATCCATCCAGAAGTTCATGGTGACGGGCTTGGCATCGGCGCTTCTTTCGCCGGGAAGCCCGATGCGGATAATGTATTCGCCATCCCAATCGACGCGGTGCGTCGCCTCGATGGTGCTGGCGTTCAGGCGGCGGATGTTGCGGTCTTTCGTGTGGTACAGAAACTCCAGCGGCTTCTTGGGCAGAGGATCCGCGCCAATCGCGCGGGCGGCGATACGTTCCGCCGCGGTGATGTATTTCTCCATCAACAGCGGCGAGATGGTCAGCACGTCGCCGATGTTGTCGAAGCCGTAACCTGAATCGTCGGTGGGGAATTCCTTGTCCGCCCGATAATCGACGGCCAGCAGGTCACGAATCGTATTGGTGTACTCATAGCGGTTCAAACGGCGCGCGGTCACACGGCCTGGATCGGGTTTGACGTTGCGGTCGGCGCGAAGCCATTCGTCCTCAATCACTTTGACGAACGCATTCATTTCCGGAACGGGAGGACGCGGAACGCCTTTGGGCGGCATCTCCGCACTGCGAACTTTCTGAACAATCTTTTCCCAACCATCGCGCAAGGTATGCACGGAAGGCGCGGAAACAAACATGCCGGCATTGAAGCCGCCCTGCGCCATCTCTTCGTTATGGCAGGGAGCACACGTCTTCGCCAAAATCGGCGCGACGTTCCTGTCGAAACTAAGTGGAAGCTCAGCGGCGGGCAAAGCCAAAGCCGCCAGCATCCCGAAAATTACAGCAGCCATTAACGCGCGACTTCCCAGACACGCAGGTAATCGAACCATGCTCCATCGCCACCAACGGGCAAGCCGATATTCGTCTTGTCCAAATCGACGCCGGCATGCTCTCCGCCGATGGGCTCGCCGTCATTGATGCGCGCCGTGAGACTCTTGCCGCGGACTTCCATGGTCAGCTTGTACCACTGGTCGGTGTCGAATTTCATGTTCTTTTTGGCCAATATCGCGGCGGGCTCCGTCGCCTTGGCATTCATCTTGTCCTTTTGAACTATGATCGCGTCGGGCCTGATGGTTACGCGGCAGACATGCCCGCCCGCTCCGTTCAGACTGATCGCCAGCATCTTTGCGCCCTTTTCCAGCCGGAATGAGGTCTCAATCACCGCATCATGAAATTTCAGATCGCGCCGCGCGACGGCATTGTGCTTGTCGTCGGCAAGTTCCACGCCTTGCACGCGCCCGCCCGTTACGCTCCATTTGCCTTTGGCGATCTTCCACGCCGCGTCGAGCTTCATTCCATTAAAGTCGTCTTCCAAAATGAGCTTGCCGCGGCGCACCGGGTGCACTTCAGCCGCGGTAATGGCCGCAACAGTGAGGGCAGCGATTGCCGAAAAAGTGAGCAGAGTTGTACGAATGCGCATGGCCAATTTATATCACAGCGGTGATACACTCTGGTTTCATGATCCATCGGCGGGCGCTGCTTTTCTCCGCAATGGCATCTCATGCGGCATGGGTCTCTGGCCCGAGACCAGGCTGCCAGACGAATGCCTATCGCGTGAACCCCTCGAACTTCGATGAGTTGCTCGCGGTATTGGACAAGCTGAAGGCCTATGGTTATCGAGGCTTCGAGACGGGCTTTCGCAACGTGCAAGGCCGATTTGCAAGCGCCATGGAAACCCGCAAGGAGATCGAGAAGCGGGAAATGGAATTCATCGGCTGCCACATCTTCCTGCTGCAATACGATGCGGCGACGCTGCTTGCCCCGGCGGATCTGGTAGAGAGTATCATTAATGGCGCGCCCGCTTTGGGTGCGCATCGGTTGATTCTGAGCGGTGCTTCGGCCGGAAAAGATCGCGCCGCGATGGAGCGCAAGGCGAAGGCTCTCAACGCCTATGGCAGAATGTGCCGCCAAAATAAACTGAAACTGGCCTATCACAAC